>JANWVL010000152.1 GCA_025056655.1 Candidatus Methylacidiphilales bacterium | reverse complement strand
ACTGGAGACCCGATCGGTTTTCTTGATCAGTATTATCTCTTCTCTAACAATAACATCACTCAACAAAGCATTCGCAACTCCATGCCAGCGGCAGCGAGTGTTCGCAATCTAGTTGTTCAAAACCCTGACAGCCTCTTCGGCTTTAACATCATCAACCGCTTCCTCGCTCTGAATATTCCCCAATTCAAATGGCGTGACCTCCCCCATAGCCCACAAGCCCTTAGCCAACCAGGCGCCCTAAACGCCATCTTCTCAGCCTATGCCGTTCATCGCCAAATGAACCTCGACTCGATCGCTGACCTCGGCCGTGTCTTCGACCCCGTCGTTTACGCCAGCAACCTCGACGAAGTCCGTTTCGCTCAACCCGGCGGCACATCCCTCAACATCGGCCAAAGCGACGCCCGTCCCAACCTCCCCGACCACAATCCCAACGGCTTCATCGTTGACCCCGCCAAACCTCAAACCTACATGCTCGCCGCATGGCGCCTCATCGACTTCTTCACCACCATCCCCCACCTCCACCTCCCAGGCGCCTACAACATCAACGGCCTCCTCCGCGACAACGGCCGCACCCTCCGCGCCCTCTTCCACCGCCTTAATTTCAAGGAATACAACCAGACCATTGAAAACAACTCTGCAGATATCGTCAAAAAATCAGACGTCTACGACCCCTACCTCATCAACAAAGAAAACCCCTCCAACTCAGAAATCGACAGCCTCGTCAACTCCATTGTTCAAGCCTACAAAAATCTCAACCCAGCCATGCCCATCACCATCGCCCCCACTGCCCTCGCCGAGCGCGGCCAGCTCTCAGAGCTGCAATTCAACGGTCGCTACCTTTTCAGCGAAACCAACCTCCTCGGTATCGACATGGCCAAAGCCACCGGTCGCACACGCGAAGCCCTCCTCGCCCGCCTCGCAGAAGTCATCACCACTCGCGGAAACGTCTTCACCGTTTACTGCGTCGGCCAATCCCTCACACAAGCCCCAGGCTCCTCCAACCCAACCCCCATGGCCACGGCAAAAGCCAAAGTCACCTTCTCTCTCCATCCCGTTTACAATGAGAATCCCGCCCTTCGAAACTACAACCCCAAAGCACCCTACGACAAAATAGATTACGAAAACGCCAGCAATAACTCTAGCATCACAATCAACGACCGACATGATGTAAAATATGATCCCCAAAAACGTTTCAGCCCGCCATCCGACTACCTCATTAAAATCATCAGCGCTGAATATTACTGATATACCCATCAACCGCTCAATCCGCTTATGAAAACCCTCACCCCTCTTCTCCTCCTAGCGTTATTACCATTCTCCCTCCACGCCATTTTGCCGAGTCAACTCCCCAAAGGCGCAAAACTCCGCAACAAAAACTTCGGCTACATCCGCATCCTCAACGCCATCGTCGACCCCAATCCCAGCATCTCCCTCCAAATCATAGATGGCAAAAAAAAACCGATCCCCATCGCCCCATCCATGCCGCTCTTGTGGACAGGCAACTTCGCTCACCTCGAGCCAGAAACCTACACCTTCTCCCTCATCCGCCCCGAATCCCCAAACACCCCCATCCAAGAAGTCACCCTCAACATCAAGCGCGACGAATACTACACCATCCTCCTCCTCGGCCGCGACGGAAAATACCGCATCGAGACGATCAACGACACCTACGACCCGGCCACTAAACAAACCACCGACGTCCACATCCGCAACTTCTACCAAGACCTCCCCCTCATCATCCTCGAAAACGACAAAGAAGTCCGCCGCCTCGACTACGGAGATTTCATCGAATACAACGACGTAGACCCCGCCACCTTCCGCATCACCCTAAAAGCCCCCCACCCCCGCGGCGACCTCATCTGGCCCATCGGCATCTACGAAACCACCGCCCGGCGCTTCTTTTACTACGCCGTCAAGACAGACATCTACACCCTTCACCACGACCTCATCAAGCCCAACCCGCTGGTCGAAATCGTCGCCGAAGACGGCTCCATCATCGACGTGTCCACACTGCCCGAAGAATAAACCTAGCACCACAAGCACCACACCTTCCAAAAAAAAACCACAGCACCAGAAAGCCTCACCACAGCCCCTTGCCCCTACACCCAACCTTCATTAAACCCCATTCACAACCGAATCGCCCAAACCCAAGACCAACTTAACCCAGCCGCCCATCAAGGAGCGAGCTGCACCTCCAGGCGATAAAATCTTCGCGGCGCAGAATTAGGATGCGAGCCCGTCGTGCTACCATTATCGATCCAGGTCATGACGCCCCCAGTGCCATTCATCCAATTTGATGCAGCACTCCAAGTGGGATTAGCTGTCAGCGAGTTAGTAAACTGCACTCGATATTGACGCCCCGTCAGCGTAGCAAATTGAAGTTGATTCCCCAAGGCCCCCAAAGGCGTGATTTGAAGGATAGGTAGATGAGCATCAGAAGAGTTATTAGCGGAAGTGCCAAGAACGTATTCCGCAAAATTCGTCCGACCGTCGCCGTCAAAATCACCACCCGCCCCGTTGATGCCATTAGGATTATTAGGATTAAGCCCGTTCGCCGTCTCCCAAGCATCCGGCATCCCGTCACCATCGGAATCAAATGTGCTTGGCTGGATATCAAAGCCAAGAGCGACTTGGAAGGTGCTGCCGCCTGTAACTTCGACTTGGTGAGTAAGACTTTGATTGCGCATCGGACGAGCATCGAATAGCCCATCATCATCATTCGCAGCAGCATTAAACGTAGCATTGTTTCCTCCTGCACCATAGATCACCGAAGTGGTCACCTTTGCCGATGGCGCATCATTCACGAGAGTAAAGATACCCCCGGTATTTTGCACAGGCAGCAAATTCTTTTGGCCGTTAGCAAGCAGATCGGAAAGATGTGGACTAAGACCAAACCGAACAAATAACTGAGTGACTCCACCCAAAAGGGTATAAGTCGCCTGAAGCGCTTTTGAATTTGCACCCAAAGTGATCGTCTTCTGTATAGTAGATGTGGAGAAAGTCCATCCGGCCGTGCTCCCTGAGCTCGCTGGAGTCACGTTGTAAAGAGCATTGATATTTGTCGTAGTCCCGTTCCCACCTTGAATCGCCCACCTATCTTTGAACCCTGAAGTCCGATGTGCCGCAGGAGTGTTGTTAAATACGTTCGCAACTCCCTCGCTTTCATCCTCACTATTCGAATACGAGAGAAAATTGCCCGTCGTCTGGTAAACTTGATTTGTCTGCGGATCCCGAATCCACGAGGCAATAAGACGGCCCCCCATGCGCTCAAAGTAGGCAAATATATGTTGATTCATCAATAAATACTCGTTCTCTCCATCCAAATCTATGTCCTCCGCAGATGCCTGCGCAGCCCCATTGTAAACTCCATTCTGCGCAGAGATAGCCCATGTATGCACCCGATGATACACCGCTGCAAACCGTGCCTGCGACTGCGTTACACGAGCAAAAGCCGCTAAATTATCCGGATTATCCGGAAAAACGAATGAACCATTCGAGAAACGCGCAAAATTTAGATTCGGATTTGTCTGATTGTGGAAACCCGCAAGCCGATTGGCAGTAAATAACGTCATTCCAGCCAGCCGAGCCAAATCTGTCGCTGCATTCGGAATCGAGAGCACTTTATCCCATGCATCCTTCAGAATACCAGAACCCGTTCCCAAAAGCGTCCCATAAGGCTTCGGAAGCGGCACTGCCGTACGAATGTTGAGGAAAGTATCTCGCAAACCCTGATAGACAGGCTGCCCGTTCACTTGCAGACCATTATACCAATGATCGTAATTTTCTCGCGTCGCATAATGTAGCCACTCGTAACTTACATTAGGCAACGTCGTGCTGTTGCCACGATTTACCGTATTCCACGTATCCGGCACGTTGTCTGGCGGCACCGATATATCAATCACATTATCCGCAATCTGATCTGCCGTCACAAACTGTATCCACTGTTTATTGGCCATCCATCGTAAATTCACGTCATATGCATCCGCTGTCAGCTTATCCCGGAAATCATCAAAATACGAAACCAACGTCACCACCTGCGGATGTTGCCCATCCCAGACCCCCTCATTTGCTCGCCCCGCCAAATACTGTCGTTGATTGATCGGTAAGCCGTTGTCCTGATTCGTTTGTCGGATCAGATCGAAGGGTCGCACTATCGGTAGACATCGCACTCCATTAAAAGTATTGATCCGATGCGCGTCTACCCCGATCGAGGCATTAAAACCAAAGAATGGATTTAGCGGCGTCAAATGATTCACCCACTGTCGCATATGAGTCGGCTGATCGATAAACGTATAGTTAAAGCCCATCTGCTGGATTAAATTGAGCGCGTTCGCATTCAATATCCGCTCCGGCGCCCAAAATACCTTCGTCGATGTCGCCCCAGCTCCGTAAATCCCATCGAGAATCTCCTTTGCAAGCTGCACACTCGACTGCGTAAACTGGAGCGGATAGTATGGCAACGGATGATCGGCAAATGTTGTGCCGGTAAGCTTCGTCAATCCTTGCTGGACGAAATTCTTGATCCGTTGATTGAATGCAGGGCCGTCGCGCCACGGTTTATTCGCATTAGGATTCACTTCCGCCCATTGTATAGCTGAGGCCAATGTCGGCGTGATGTGAAGCGTGAAAGGAACATTAAACGCCTGGTGAGCATCTAGCACACGATAGTAGCCTGCTCCGGCACCGTTGTTGATATACTGCTGTATCGTCGATGCTGGCAACAGAGGTTCATTCCCATGCACTACATGAATCACTTTGATCCGTTTTCCACGATCATTATCCGCATTCACCCCTACCCACTGGGGCAACGGATACTGCAGTAATTCGAGCCTCTTATTTAGGCGGTATTGGTCGATCCCAATCGGCGACGTCGTCGTCCCCGCCTCATCCTCCGTATACCAGTCGTTTCGAATTGTATCGTGAATATTCGGACCGTCGAGAACGCCACCTGGGTTGCTAGCGGAGAGCGGTAAAGTGTTTAGCCCATCTCGTGTCGTGATGACTTGATAATTTAACTGACTCGGATTGATCCCATTCCAACCCGCATCCAGAAGGGCCTGGCGACTAATCGAAAACTCGATCGAATCAAGCCCATAGTCAAAATAAGCTGCTTGAAGGCCAGTCGCATGCGGGCTTCCCGGCTGGCTTACTCGCACCTCGACATCATTCGCTGAGTAGTTGATGTTATCGGTGAGCACATTAGTGTTCGGGCTACCGGGTTTGTTCACGAAGACGGTGCCTTGATTCGGCCCGCGCACCGCTATCGCTACCTCCCAGCGCATCTTTGTGAGCACATTGAGATTATCCGGAAGCTTGGCTTCACCCACATTTACGTTGCCTGTGTCAATCAATATGTAGAGATCGAATCCTTTTTCGATGCACGCCTGTCGCAGATCGAGTAGATCCACACGGAAATAGAACCGTCCGTCTGACCCACCATCCCGTGCGTAGAAAGCGAGTAGATCGCGCGATCGCTCACAGTTATCACTCTGCCATGGCCTGAAATAAACGTCACCTCCGTTCGTCCCCAGGCCTCCCGATACCTCCAACGGATCAAAGCGATCCAAGGCGATGATGTCATTCGCTGACCAATCGGTGAATACATTATCGTTCACTGCTGCCCCCACGGTCGTCGTTGCCCCTGGGCCGATCACGATGGAGCCAGGAGGAGGCGGCGTGCCTGTATTGGGCGACTTCGGATTAGTGCCGTTAATAAACTCTTGCAAGTTGGTGAAACCGTCGTTGTCAGGATCGCCAGTCGCCCCGTTGGCAGGCGAACCCGCTGTGCCACTGAAGAAATTGTAGGTGCCATTATCCAGCGCATTCAGCCCTTGGTTGACCTCCCAGCCATCGGGGAGGCCGTCACCATCCGTATCCGCCCGCAGTGGATCCGTCTCTTTGATCAGTATCTTAGGCCAACCACCACTCTGCTTGATACCGTTTCCTGCAGGGCTGTAGTCTGCAAATAGGGCGGAGTAGTTAATTCCTCGGGAGGTTTGCCCGCCGTATCGGTAGGAAGCGCCAGCCACGTGTTGTGCGCCGTCAGTAGTCTGAGAGAGAAGAATTTCTTTTTGCGTATTGTTGGAATAAAGGAGGAAGAGGTCTGTGCGACCGTTGAAATTCTTGTCTTCGCCGTTCCCATCGGATAGCCCGTCATTATCAGAGTCGCCTAGGTTGGCCGCCGTCTCATGCCAATTCTCGCCTGTATCAATTTTGTTGTTGGGCCACTGGCGAGTGAGGGCAGGTTGTTGATTGGGAGCGAGCGACTGTCCATCTCCATCTGTCCACCCGTTGCGATTGGCGTCTTCGATGCCGTCCTGAAGGCCATCACCATCCGTGTCGGGGCTATTTGGATCGGTAGTGGTGCCTCCCCGTAGCTCAGCACGACGCCAATCTATCCCAGCAGGATCTACGTTAGGCACTTTACCAATGTTGTCCGTAGTATTGTAAAAAGGCGGATCAAGATCAGCGATGAAGTTGGGTATGCCATCTCCGTTCGTATCAGCCGAGAGATTCGTGGCAGAGGCATTGATAGGCGTGCGGAATCCAAGCTCGAGCGCATCGGGCAGTCCGTCACCGTCCGAGTCAGGGCTTAGCGGATTCGTGAGACCATAAGTGAAGTGAATGTGCACATCGCCGTTGTTCCATGATGCAGATGGCGTGGTCGGAAGAGACTTCGGAGAAGTCTCATCTACATCGAGCAAACCATCGTCATCGTCATCGGCATCGTTCGGATTTGCCGCTACCAGTTGTAGCAGGCGGACTTGAACGGCTCGCGTCGCCGTGGCCTCGATGGTAGAGGTGTTGCCGTCTGTATCGGCATTCGCTTTGAGGGTAAACGTTCCCTCCAACACTGTCTTGTTGTTATTCATGGGCAAACTCCAGATAAAACTCCACTTTTTGATGGTGTTGAGCGTCTCCACATCGTCGAGAGCAAAGGTGCCAGGGCCTGTGCCTTGGAATACTATGTTAAGATTTTGCACTGTGTTGCTCGTTTCAACTGTGACAGTGTATTCTCGATCTGCAGGCTGAAGGCTTGCCTTCTCTGGCAGGGTAAGGACAAAGGGCGTATTGTCTGCATTGACTGCAGGAGGCGTAATGAAATTCACCAGCGGCGTTGAAACCGGCTGAGCCTTGACCAAGCGCTCTGCCATCAGAGGAAGGAAACCGTTCCGGAAGAAATGCACTTTAATTTCATGAAGGAAGTTGGGGTTGCCGTTGTAGAGGTTAGGGAGCGTGAATTTGAGAGCGTGGTGGTTGGGTGTCTCGTTGTAAACAATGTCGTAGAGATAGAAGGGCTGTGTGGTTCCATTGATTTTAAGGGTAAAGCATTTAATGAGATCCTCCTTAGAGATATTGTTGCCGAGCATTTTTGAGAAATACACCTTCAGATCATAACCTTGGAAAACCGTATCCCCATCGTTTTGCGGCCAGCCAACATACATCTCGTAGCCGGGACCTTGTGTGTTCACCGTACGAGTAAGAGTGGTGTAGTGACCTGCAACGTCGGTGAGGGTATGGTTGGGCGATGAACTGATCTCTCTGAGACGCACTTGGATGGTCGCTGTCCCAGAGGAGGGGATGTTGATGTAGTTGAATCGCCATTCGCGGTTGAAAGAGTTCGGCAGGCCAGGTGTTGGGGGCCGCTCATTGGCCTTCACCCAGGCTCCATTGCCGTTGTTTTGACCGGTCACTGAGTCGTCGTTGCTCGGCAGAGAATCTTGAATGCGATACCAGACCTCCGTCACAGTGTCGTCTGCTTGCACGACAAATTCGTAATTTGGCGATGTCAAGGTCGTGCCATCTGTAGCAGGAAACCGTATCATCCCTTCAGGGCGCTTCGTGTCATAGTAGAAGACTCGGGTAAATGTGTTGAAAATCGGGGCACGCTTACCGTTCCCTTGGGGGGCTCCGTCGCGTTTCAAAAATGCGCGGGCACGAATAACGTTCATCCCCTCTTTGAGACCCGTCGTCATAGCCCCATAATCCATGTGGGGGAAATATTGCACAGTGGTAGCGTTAAAGTTCTGGATAGCAAATTGCGTCTCCATTCGTTGCTTAATGGCAATATCTGTCGGGGAGAAGGGGAAGCGGCTCGGGGCGTTGGTGCGAAAAGCGCCGATCTTGTAGCGAATCTTCGTGCCGGCAGGCTGTGGAGGAAGCGTAGCTTTCCACCAATCGGCTATTCCCGTCCCATCAAATGGAGCATTCGATTGCCAGGTTGCCTCGATTACTTGGGTATTGGCTCGTCCCACCCCGGCGCTTCCCTCAGGAAATGTCGCCCCATCTGTAGTATAGTAGACAAAGACCTTTGAAACCTGATTCTGATAGCCGACCTTAATCCATAGTGTGATCGGTTGCCCTGCAGCCGACTGGGGAGCAGGTTGAAATTGCAAGGCATTGCTAGGGCCATCGTTCGCCAGCGGATTGTGGTAGACCCACTGTGCTGTGCCGGTGAAGTCGTTGAGGTTAGTCGGGCCGTTGTAGATCACGGCACCAGGAGAGCCTATCGTCACTTCATAGGACTCCGAGCCAGGTGACCCGATTGTATTCCGGATAACGTTTGCTGCTGCAAACTTTTCTGCAACGCGATGTATGAAGGTGCCTTGCTCATACCCTAAATACGTATTGTTGGAAAGAGCCGGCGGATGATCGCGTTTCCCCGGATCGGTGTTGCCGGGCGGCACAGTGCCATTTAGATCTATCCCCCCGTTGAGCTTAAATAAAACGTTCTCCGCTGAGCCGTCCACTCTGGCAATGAAGGAAAGATTGGTGCCGTTGGTCACACGGGGAACCGGGGCAAAATAGGCGCGATCTGTAGTGTTGGAGTCCGGCAACCCGTAAGGATTGAACGCAGGGTCCCCATCCTTACCATCGTAGCGACGAACCATCACCGTCTGGGTCACTGGCTGCCCATTTTGCAAGATCTGGATAGGGTGCATGTCTACATTATGCTTGGGCTGACCCCAGGCAGTAACTCCTTGATTCCATGCTGCAGGGATTTCAGGATTGCTCCACGAGAAGACGTAGTATTTGTTGGGGTCTAAGATAAAATTTGAGCCATCGAGGTTTTTGATGGTGCCGCCTTGAACCTTCACTTGAAATCGTCCCCCGTGCATAGAGTAATTCACAAGGGTCGCTCCCTCAGCGAAAGTAGTGGTGAACGGCGGAAGCGGGGCACTGTTTGTCCCAATTCGACGTATGCAAGCTAACATCGTCACCGCGTCACCATCGGTCATGGCTGGATTGTCCGATTTATCCCGACGCTCAAAAATGGCTTGTCCTGAGTCGCTCCAACGACCATGTTGAGTGCCTCGCGCAAAATGTTGGTTGATATATACTAAGTTTGGAATGTGAGGATCGCCCCACTGCCCTACGAAAGCGTTATCCCCGTGTTGTGTGAAGTTTTTCTCTCCTGGCGTTGTGGGAGATTCATTGTAGCCATCAGTGTAAGGTATCGGAAGACCATCTACGGTGAACATAAAAGCATGCGCGATCGGACGATCCGATAATGGAATATATGTCCCCTTGCCAGTCATCGGGCCAGAGATGTCGTTGTTGTCGTGATTTCCTGTAAACATCACTTCTCCACTCGGACCATACGGTCCCACAAAAGCCCCTGGTGCGTCCGCTCCTGCTAGGCTTCCAAACCCAGATGAGCGATCACGAAAACGATCCAGAGTCCAGTTATACGCCATGCGCATGCCGGAGTTGAAATGATTCCCCATCTCATTCGGCCCACCGATATACTCCCCGTAGAGCATCGCATCATCTATCGGACCAAAGTTGGTGTAAACAGTATCTCGGTGGTTGTTCCAATCACTATATCCTCGCGTCAAGTTGAACTGCATCTGTATGTTCCCGTTATATCCGATAATGCTGCGGTCTCGCACGGCTAGGCTAGACCAGAAATCTCCAAAAAAATTCGCCGGCACGTGCTTGACGGCATCCAGTCGATAACCGTCGCTTTTATATTGATCCGTAAACCAACGAACGGCCCGAATCAAGAACCCGCCCACGTCTTCGGGAACAGGATTCCCCATGTTATATTTCCCATCTCCTGCCCCCCACTGCAAGTTGTTACGGTTAGGATTCCCTTCGCCCACTCCGACGTCCTGAAACGGCTCAGACGCCTCTCCCGCATCGTGCTGTCCGTTATTATTCGTATCACTCCAATCGAACTTACCGTTGTTCTCCCCAAAATCGTTCGTATTGGGATTGCCGTCTAGCCCGACGTCGCTGTAGGGCTCTTTGTTGGCAAAAGGATGAACGGTGATCGTCTGCGTCCCATCGTTCACCTGGATGGGAAGATCCAAATCAGGGTAATATCTCGTGGTATCGGGTGCATAAGGATCGTTCGGGTAGTTTGGCTGGCGCACGCCTACATACAATGGGTGAGGCGGATTGGGGAATTCTCCATCGTCTTTAGTCTTGGGACCAAAATGCAGGTTTTGCGAGGTGCCCACGGCGATGTCGAGCCCGAAGCTTGTCGTAAAAACATTCAGAAAATAAGTATCATAGCCGTATGGCTGAACGCGGTAATACGTGTTGCCATCGGAGCCCACGATAGTGCGCAAGTGAAAATCTTCAGGAACCATCCCCGGTTGGATATTCAGTGGCGTGTTAGCATCATAGCCGGGCGTTGGCCCACCATTATGGTTCATCACGTTATCAAAATGAACTCGGATCCCATGAGTGTGAGCCGTCTGGATAAGTGCCTTGAGTTCCCCTGCCGTTCCATACCGCGTCGGTATCGTTCCCATCTGATCCTTCTCCCCAAGATCGAAACGGTCGTAAGTATCAAATCCGTATGAGAAAGTCCCCCCACCTGCTTTGAAAGGAGGAGGCAAATAGACCGTAGTATACCCAATCTCTGCTAGCTCAGGGATCTTATCGCGTATCTCCTTCCATGGGGTATTGAAAAATTGAAGCACCACTTCCTGTGCGGATGCCTGACCGATTAAGCCAAACAAAAGAACGATCCAGAGCTTAACTGGTGCTACAGATATGCGTTCGGCTCTATAATTTGACATGCAAACATACAGATAATGCGACACACGCATGTGATATACTTTACTATACTAAATCACACTAGCAAATTGCAGTGAAGCCGTGCACCAAGTTGTCTGAAAGACAGCCTATCCGCATCCCTCCTGCCCGTCACCCCTAGTATGGGCTTAGTTTCGCGGTTAATTTAGGTTTTCGAGGCAGCCGTCCGATCTGGAAACGCAAAAACAACCTTATTCTCTTCGTTCAATTCCAAATATGCTCTAAATGGCTTCTTAGTTCGAGCCGATATGAATCCTGTCAACAAATCCGTTCGTCTTTGCTGCAGAAGCTTAGCTGCCTGCTCTCGGTCGATGATTTGATTTAATATTTTCTTAGAAATCTTAAAGTTACAGCTTGCTTTCTGCCCTAGAGCGTTTTCGCAGATATATGAACTTGCGGTTTCGTAAACCTTAGCTCCATCAACAGGGCATACCCCGATCGGCTCCGAGTTGATTATTTCCTCATCCTGCTGAACGCGATTTTCCTCGGAAAAGAGGAACTCCACCTTGTTTTCGTCATTCAAAATCAACGTAGCCGTAAATGGGCGATTGAATTTTCGGCTAATGAAATCTGAAAACGGACCGACTTTACGTTTCTCGATCAACTCGATCACCTCATGAGGCTGCATAACACGTCCCGAGATCACTTTTGCAATTCGGAAAGAGCCATCCCGCGTCTGATAATACCGTAAGGTCTCCACTAATTCAGCTCCATCAATAGGAGAACGCGCAGGAAAAGGTTTGGGTTCAAGTCTGGACTCCTCGAAATTTTTCACTCTATCCACGATAGTGCGAGTCAGCTGGACAATTTCCGACATAAACTGCTCGCGAGTGTATTCCCCTGCCTCGATCTGTTTGAGTTTATATTCCCACTCGCCCGTAAGCTCTGGAGAACGCAAAGTCTCAATATCGAGCGCTTTGAGTTGCTCCATCAAGGCAAAAGCCTTGGGTGTAGCCACTAATTCTTTTCCGAGTCGATCTATATATTTTTCAGAGATTAACCCCTCGATGATCGCTGCTCGCGTGGCTGGAGTGCCAAGTCCTTTCTTGCCCATCGCTTCCCGAAGCTGTTCATCCTCGATGAGTTTCCCAGCACCTTCCATCGCTGAAAGCAAAGTCGCTTCTGTAAAACGTGCTGGCGGTTTAGTCTGCAAAGTCTTAAGCTCAATCTTTTCTGTGAAGGGTTTCTCTCCATTCTTCACCGGCACCAGGCGATTTTCCGAATCCTCTTCAGACTGATCTTCTCGCCCGTAAACAGCCAACCAGCCCGCCTCAATCAAGACTTTTCCCTCAGACTTGAAACAGTGTTGAGCGACACGGGTAATCCGCGTGACGACTTCGAATTCCGCTGGCGGATAAAAAATTGCAATCAACCGTTTGGCAATTATCTCGTAGATTTTCATCTCCATTTCGTCGAGATGCTTTGCCTCTGTCGTCGTCGGTATGATTGCGAAGTGATCCGAGATTTTGCTGTTATCAAATACGCGCTTATTCATCCTCAGCCAGCCTTCATCAAGCACCTTTTGAGCAAACGGCGCTAATGTCGGCGCACGAAGCGCGGCCAATGTTTTACGCACCGTCGGCAGGTAATCCTCAGGAAGCGCACGAGCATCTGTGCGAGGGTAGGTGATCACCTTGTGCCGTTCATACAATGCCTGAGCGATTGCCAAAGTGCGCTTGGCCGGTAGACCCAACCGCGCATTGGCTTCACGCTGGAGAGTGGTCAGATCAAACAGCAAAGGCGCCGCTTGTGTAGTCGTCTTTTTTTCTTCCTCGACTTCTCCATATTGCCCCTGACACGCTTTCAATATCGACTCCGCTTTGGCGCGCTCCCAGATACGTTCAGCGCGCGCATGCTCATCCGTATCCGATTTTTTGAAATCTGGATCAAACCACTTGCCCACATAGGTGCCAGCTTGCACAGCAAATGTGGCATGCAATTCGTAATAGGTGCGAGGAACAAAATTTTTAATTTTGATTTCCCTATCCACAACAATAGCCAGCGTCGGAGTCTGCACCCGTCCCACTGTCGTCAGATAAAATCCCCCATCCTTGTTATTCAGCGCAGTCAGGGCTCGCGTGCCATTGATGCCGATGAGCCAATCCGATTCATTGCGCGAGACAGCTGCTGCAGCCAACGGCAACAACTCCTGATCCGCACGCAAATGTTCAAAGCCTTCCCGAATCGCATCTGGCGTCATAGATTGCAGCCAGAGACGACGAATCGGTTTCTTTGTTCCACAATACTGAACGATATAGCGAAAGATGAGTTCTCCCTCGCGTCCCGCGTCGCAAGCGTTGACGAGGACATTGACGTCCTGTCGCGCAATCAACTTCTTGATCAACTTCAAACGCGCCTCCGTTTTTTCGATCGGCTTAAGCTCGAATTTTGCAGGGATCACCGGCAACGCCTCAAACGTCCACTTCCCCTTTTTCTTTTCCATTTCTGCAGGCACACACAGCTCTAGCAAGTGCCCCACTGCAGAGGTAATGATCGCCGTCTCGCTCTCGTAGTAATCGTTTTGTTTTTTGAAACCTCCAAGAGCTTTGGCGATATCTGCCGCGACACTAGGTTTTTCAGCTATAATCAATGATTTCGACATACCTAAGATACGGTTCACTTACTCTAGAGGATTCTCCTCTCTTTTGTTCTCATCTTGTGATGCTTCCACCTGTGGAGCCTCA
>JANWVL010000151.1 GCA_025056655.1 Candidatus Methylacidiphilales bacterium | reverse complement strand
GATTGAGATATTTGATTCGCAAACAACTGATTCGCTTGACCGATCTGCGCTTCCGTAGCTTTCTGCTCACGGAAAGCCTCGCCTTGCTGCTGAATCCCTTGCAGCATTCCGGCAAACTGCTGCGCCGTCATTGGGTCCTCTGTATAAATCATACCTAAAAGCTGCTGCCGTAAAGCCTCATCGTTCAAACGGTATTGACGAGCTTTCTCTTGTAACCCAGACTCGAGCTGCATAAACTGCGCGTCTCGCGCTGTCTGCAAAGCCCCGCGAGCTTCAACATCTGTTGAACTTCCCAACATGCCACGCCTTGCTTGCTGCATCGCGTTTCCTATCAAACCAAGACGATATGCTTCATTGATTTGATTTCGTCCAAGTTCGCGTTCAGCCACGAGCCGCTGAGCTCTCTCTTGCTCACGGCGAGGATCAGCAAACATCGAATCTACAGTGCGCGCCTGGTATGCGCGCTGCCGCCCAATCATGTAATCTCGATACCGCTGTTGAAACTGCAACAACGCGTTCTGAATCGCATCTTGATCACCAGCAGCCAATACTTGCCTAAGTTCACCTTCAAGATCGCGCACAACATCATCACCATGTGCGCGCATTTCGCCCATATATTTATTGTATATATCCGATTTCCATTGGTCAAGTTTACTCTGCTTCGTATCTAAACGCTGTTTATAACTCGCCGCTTCCGCTAGCGACCCGACCTTTGTTGCCCCTGTTTTCTTCCCTAGCTTTAGCAATTTTGTTGCGTTTCTCATAAATTTTTTCATATCGCCCTCCTATTAGTGTTATAATGGTATCTAGAATCTCACCTATATTACTATAAGACAAATAATACAGGTCAGTTCTTGTCTACTGAAACACTACAAACCGTATCGAGAAATTATGGTTTAGCTCTTATATATTTATTAACGGCAAAAACTGGCGGCATGTTCTCGTGCGCTATGTTATTGCCTTCCTCCTTAAACTCATTTTCAACATACGGACCGCTCCCTGATACCCCAAGTGTTCCAGCGGCATCAGACCTAATTACTTTACTCATGTGCAGTACATTATGACCATGCTTCGGCATCTCATCAATTGTTAATTTGTGATACTCCGCGCCATCATATGCACCAACATCACGATTACGCGATGTGTAAGGATCTCCTTTACCTGTATCGTAATAATTAGTACTACCTGGTATAATTGCTAACCTACCAGCACCTACTGTAAGCCTGCCACGCAAATCGGGCACTTTAAAAACATAGTCATCTTTTAGAGTACTAGGTAAAACATCATGCAGCTCAGGATAAGCCTCTTTACCATATGTTTTACCATCACATAACAACCATTTTGCATCATTCAACGTCCCACACACATCAATAATACAACCAACTGGAAACGTTAAGGACGTAGCAAACTGTCCAATATAAGATTTCAATGTTTTCACATTCACCGCGTGATAGTCGTCATTAATATTCGCGTCACCCAAATTAACAATCAGCTTTGTGTTCATCTGCAAATTACCGGTCATCGCGCGACTTCCATCAATTAACAAAAACCCACTAGTATCAAGCGCGCTAGCGGTAACAATATAATCCAATTGCTTTTTAGTCACCGCATCATTATCCTCCGTCGCCGCCGCCAGATTCTTAATCTGCTTACCACCTAGATCAAAATGCCCCGTCGCTGGCACACTCCCATCACGGAAGAAATATTTATTAAGAGGTTCGACAGCATCTTTAAACACCTTAAAAGCTTGATATATCTCATAAAGCGCTTGTTCGACATTTGCAGCATTATAGAGCCCAGCTTCGTCGCGGATACCAATCATCTCAGCCCCATCGACACCGGC
>JANWVL010000150.1 GCA_025056655.1 Candidatus Methylacidiphilales bacterium | reverse complement strand
TTTTACAAGCAAGCAAGAAGCCCTAGAGGCTGCACAACTTATTCCAAAAATAAAGTCCAGAATTTTGCCACTAGGTATAGATATCGGATTATATCAAAAAGGCTATTCAGAAAATTTTTTAAAGACATACCCTGAAGCCAGGGGCAAAAAGTGTATTCTTTTTCTCTCTCGTATAGATCCGAAGAAAGGTTTAGAGATTTTAATACCAGCTTTCGCGGCCATTTATCCGTTCCACAAAGACAGCCTGCTTATTATAGCCGGGGATGGACTTAGAAGTTATGTTCAGAGCCTCAAAGCCCTTGCCTTTAGCCTTGCATTAAAAAACGAAATCCTTTGGACAGGTTTTCTCTCTGGCCAAGAAAAACTGGACGCACTGGCTGCTTCGCATGTTTTTGTTTTGCCCTCTCAATCTGAAAATTTTGGGATTGCAGCCGTGGAAGCTCTGGCATCTGGACTTCCTGTCATCACAGGAAGAGGGGTTGCAATCTCGGAATGGATCGTTGCTTATAGAGCAGGTTACGTAGTAGAGGAGCATACTACCAAAGACTATACACAAGCACTTCGCAAAGTGCTTATAGAAGACACTAGTCCAATGAGACAAGCTGCATTGAAGTTGGCAAAGGAGCAATTCTCGCTTGAAAAAATGGGTTCAAATCTACTAACACTCTATCGCTCGATTCTTCAAGAAAAATGAATTTAGACCTTATTACTCCGTTAGTCCTGACTTTCAATGAGGCCCCAAACATAGCACGGACGCTCCAGGCTCTTACATGGGCTAGGGAAGTGGTGATTGTTGACAGTGGTAGCACTGATGAAACCTTAAAGATAGCTAGAAGCTTTAACAACACAAAGGTCATTCATCGTCCGTTTGATAATCATACCAACCAGTGGAATTTTGGGATTAGCCAGGTATCCACTCCATGGATTTTGAGTCTTGACGCGGATTATATTGTCTCCGCTGAGTTTCTCGATGGTATACGCAGGCTTGATGTAAGCAATCCGTGCAGCGTTTATTACGGGCGTTTTAAATTCATACTTTACGGTCGTGTTCTAAAGACGAATATATACCCCCCGCGTGCGGTTCTTTTTAGACGAGGGATGCATGTCTATATACCTGATGGACATACACAAAAATTAGACATTAAAGATCAGCGCAAGCATTTCATCGATGGGTATATCCTGCATGATGACCGTAAAGCATTCGAGCGTTGGGGACGCAATCAAATCCAATACGCCCAGCTCGAAGCTCAAAAGCTTTTAAGCACGCCCCCTTCCACTCTTGGACGAAATGACCGTTTGCGTCTCAAGCTCTGGATCGTGCCACTTCTTATGCCCTGGTATTTGCTCTTGATCAAAGGCCTGTGGCGAGATGGACTCTCGGGCTGGGCCTATATTCTGCAGCGCACTTGCGCCGAGATTCTGATTGCATTGGCAGTGATTGAGCAGAAAAACCAAAGAGTAAACTCTCGCCATCCGAATCTAAAGTAGTGTAAAAATACGGCTCTCAGTATTCTGATAACTCGCTTTGTGATTTTTTATATTTGTTGACCATCAATATGCCTACGACTCTACGTCAAGACTTAAAAACGATCACGAAAGCGTTGAATCAGATCATTTCAGCTCAAGCTGGCCAGCGGATTTATCACCAAGTAGAGAAGCTACGCCACCTCTGTCGCAGCAAGACCTACCAAGAGCAGGAACATACAGCCCAAAATATCCAAAGGATTCTTTCTCGTCTCACTCTCAAGGAGGCATATGCTATCACGCACGCTTTCAGCCTCTACTTTCAACTCGCTAATTTTTGTGAGGAAAGAGAGCGCGTGCGACGCCTCACTGCAGACCCTTGTCCTCGACAATCCATACGCGATACTCTTTCCGAGCTTAAACGACAAGGTGTAGGTCACGAGGAGCTCCAAAAAATGTTGGACAGTTTAGAGGTCACACCGGTCTTCACTGCGCATCCGACTCAAGCCCGCCGAAGGAGTGTTCTCACGCATTTCATCAGACTGCAAGGGCAATTTGAAAATCCACATGAGATACTAGAGGCCTTGTGGCAAACGGAAGAGGTCCGTGAGCAAAGAATCACGCCTTTGGATGAGCTTAGCCATTTGCTTTACATCTTCGAACATACAATTGCTCAAGCAGTTGCAGACTTTTATCGATCTTTTAAGAATGCCCTTCAAGAATTCTACCCGGAAGTTACACTTAAAAGGCCCATTCTTCAATTTGCCACTTGGGTGTGTGGTGATCGAGACGGCCATCCATTTGTTACTCCAGAAGTCAGTGCAGCGGCACTCAAGCAGCAACGTCAACAGGTCTTCTCTCTTTATGCACGGCAAATCCAAGCTCTAACGCAGGAACTATCCCACAGTGATCCGCAGGATCTGGAAGCACGTCTTCAGCGAGAGCTTAAGGATTTTGATCTATTGAAGCGTTCCGATGTGAGTAAAACTCGACTTCGGGAGCTTTTGGAGAAAATACATCTCGCTAAAGTTTCCTCGCAAGAGTTATTAGTGGAATTGTGCGCAATCAAGGAAAGTCTTCTTGCTCAGCGTGCTACTTATGCTGCCAATGGCCGTATTACCGATCTGATTCATCAAATCATGATTTTCCAAGATTACTTTGCGTCGATGGACTTTCGTGATCACAGCGGTAAGCTTGAATCGGCACCCGAGGATATTTTTGAACAACTTCGAACCATTAAAACTCTACAGCAACGATACGGTAAGCACGCTGCGGATCACTATATACTGAGTATGACGCAATCCGCAGATCAGCTTCTCCATATCCATTCGCTTGCAAAGAAGGTTAAGTTGAGCCATCTCAACATCGTTCCTCTTTTTGAAACAATCACTGATCTTAAACATGGGCATCTTATCCTCGAAGAACTATGGAGAAACGCTTCATACCGCGCGCATCTCAGAAAAATGGACAACGTTCAGGAAGTCATGCTCGGGTATTCCGATTCCAACAAGGACGGCGGCTATCTAGCGGCAAATACATATCTCTACTTTGCTCACAAAAAGATATATGAGAAGGCTAATGAACACGGTATCACTTTGAGGCTCTTCCACGGCAAAGGCGGCACGATCGATCGAGGAGGTGGTTTAAGTTACCGTTCGATTCGTGCTCAACCTCTTGCTTGTCCTCATGGCAAGATAAGAATCACTGAGCAAGGCGAAGTGATTACCTTTAAGTATCCTAATCCCACGATAGCTGTGCGAAATCTTGAACAACTCACTTCTGCCTCTCTCTTAGCCTTGTATCAAAATCTACGATCGACATCTCCTCCGCATCTGGCGCAGTGGGAGAAGATTTTGCAGGAACTGGCGGACCTTTCTTTTGAGCATTATCAGAATTTGGTTTATCGAACGCCAGAGTTTGAAAAATACTTTTACGAAGCGACACCCATTACTCTGATTGAGCACTTAACGATTGGATCGAGACCAAGTCGCAGACGCACTTCGACTGATATACGTCAACTTCGTGCGATTCCGTGGGTCTTTTCTTGGTCACAGTCCAGACATTTTCTTTCTGCTTGGTATGGAGTCGGTCATGCTCTTAAAACTTTTATCGACTCACATAAGCAAGGACTTAGTCTGCTGAAAAAAATGGCGAAAGAATGGCCATTTTTTGCGGCACTAATGGATAATGTCGAGGTTTCTCTTGCAAAGACAGACCTACATATCGCTTCTCGATATGCTGAGCTTGTCAAAGACAAATCCGTCCGTCAGAAAATTTTCGGTTTAATTAAAACAGAATTTGAAACTACTCGTCACTATGTGCTCCAAGTGATGGGCGATCCGCATCTTCTTGCACGGCAACAAACGCTTGCAGATTCAATTCGCCTGAGAAATCCCACGATTGATCCATTGAATTACCTGCAGATTCGCTATCTGCCTGAATGGAGGAAAATACTCGAAGAAGGACGCAGCCCGACGATCGAGCTCCATCGCTTGCTATCGTTGACGGTAGCAGGCATTGCTTATGGGCTTAAAGCTACGGGGTGATTGGTTAAAAATGAGGAAAAAGCTGGTCACATGAGCCCCGGATGGATATTAGCCGATTTTTATGCGGATTCTTTCGGGCATACAACCCTCTGGTGCGCTGCATTTAGGTAACTACTATGGGATGATGCGGCGTGCTCTAATGCTACAAAATGAAGGAGAGGCTGTCTATTTTATCGCAGACTATCACGCGTTGACGACTGTGCATGATGCTAAAGCTTTAAGGGAAAACGTATGGCACGTAGCCGCTGCCTTTCTCGCTTGTGGTCTTGATCCTCGACGCTCGCTTCTCTTTCGCCAGAGTGCAGTGCCCGAAGTGCACGAGCTTGCATGGTTGCTTTCGATTGTAACGCCGGTGGGTCTGCTAGAGCGATGCCACAGTTACAAAGATAAAATTGCTCGAGGAATACAAGCTTCGCACGGACTCTTTGCTTATCCAGTTTTGATGGCAGCCGATATTCTTCTGTATCAAGCGGATCGAGTGCCTGTGGGGAAGGATCAAAAGCAGCATATTGAGGTCGCGCGAGATTTAGCGATGAAGTTTAACCACATCTTTGGTGAAGTTTTCAGAGTTCCTGAGCCTGATATTCAGGAGACGGTGGCTGTGGTGCCTGGGTTGGATGGGCAGAAGATGTCGAAATCCTACCGAAACACAATTGAGCTTTTTTGCAGTGCAAAAGCTACGGAGAAAAAAATCATGGCGATCAAAACGGATAGCACTCCGGTGGAAGCTCCGAAGCCGATAGAAGGCTCGCTGTTAATTGCATTCTATCGTCTTGTAGCTACTGCCGATGAGCTTCAAGAGTGGATCGCCTCGATGCAAAGAGGCGGTATTGGCTACGGTGAATACAAGAGACAACTGGCTGCTAAGCTGAATCAAGCTCTAGAGCCGATAAGAGAGCGTTATCTTTACTATGAAAATCATCGTGACGAAGTGTGGGACATACTCAAAGAGGGGGGTGTGCGTGCCAGAGGCTTGGCTAAGGAGACACTAGAACGAGCGCGTGAGGTGACTGGAATATCTTAACATGTTCCTCAATCCTGAGTTTATCGAGAATCCTCCGGCCCCGCTTCGCGTGGACTTGCCGACGTTTCAGGGCCCGCTGGACTTACTCCTTTATTTGATAAAAAAGGATGAGATAGATATTTACTCTATCCCGATAGAGCGAATTACCGAAGGTTTCCTGAATCACTTAGCCTTGATGCAGGAACTGAATTTAGAAATTGCTGGGGAATATATCGTGATGGCAGCCACGTTGCTCTATCTGAAGAGCCGCTCTCTTCTGCCCAAAGAACAACAAGCTATTCTCGAGGAAAACGAAGAAGAGGATCCGTGTTGGGAGCTTATCCGACAACTTTTAGAGTATAAAAAGTTTAAAGAACTATCATACAAGCTTGGTGAATTGCGTGATAAGCAGAGCAAGGTGGCATGGCGAGGGAGTGACGACAGGAATTTAATAACCAAGAAGGTCGAACGACTAGGAGATGATGCGATTTTTGCATTGTTTGAGGCTTTTCAGAAAATTTTAGAACGTTTTGAAAAAGAGGAGCAGCGACTTATTGGCGATCGCTTCACAGTAGGAGAGAAAATCGTATGGATCAGGGAATTGCTCGCCAATGGGAAGCGTATAGCATTTTCTGAGCTTTTCTCAGATGCAAGGGATCGAGAGGAGTTGATTGTCACGTTTCTAGCTGTTCTCGAATTGGTAAGGCTCCGGCAGATACAAGCGCTACAGTCCACTTTATTCGGCGAGATAGAGTTAGTTGGTTTATCGGACGGTGATGAGGCTTTGCCCAGTGGGCAGTAAAAAGATGGATGAAATTGGGTTTTAATTTATGAATCCAAGTGAAACGTCAAATTTGAAAGGGATAAGGCTCGAGCAGGTTATTGAAGCTCTGATTTTCGCTGCGACGCGAGCAATTTCAGTGAAAGAATTATTCAAAATTATACAAGAGGTAAGGGCGGAGGGGAGCGATAGTGTGCAAGAAGAGGTTACTGAAGAAGTCATAATGGCGAAAGTAAAGGAGCTGCAGACGCGTTATGATATTGAGGAAAGGGCTTTCCGAATATATGAGGTGAATGGAGGTTATCGTTTCGGCACTCGTGTGGAGTTCGCTCCATGGATAGAAAAGATTTTCGAGGAAAAGCCTGCTAAACTGAGTCCTGCAGCTTTAGAGACGCTTGCTGTGATCGCTTACCGTCAACCGATTTCACGTGCTGAGATTGAGTCCATACGTGGGGTCGCTGTGGATGGAGTGATACAGTCGTTGTTGGAGCGTAAATTGATTAAGGGGGCAGGTCGAGCCGCTTTGCCGGGGCGTCCGCAACTCTATCGTACGACAGACGAATTTTTAGAATTTTTTGGATTGGCGAGTTTAGATGAGTTGCCCGATGCGCATGAATTGAGGCGGGTGGAAAAGCAAGGGGTAGAAGAGCAGGGGACAGATCTCTTTGAGAAAAATGTAGTCTCTTGCGCGGATGATGAAGGATTGACCAATCTGAGAGAATCTCAGCAGAATGCTGACGTAAGAAGTAAAAATGAAAACGGAAGAGGCAGAGAGTCAGCTTAAAAAATTACGTGAGGAAATCGACGTGATTGATGAGCAGATTTTACTGCTGTTGATCAAGCGCCTCGGGATTGCATCACACGTCGGGAGGATTAAGTCTTGTCTGAATTATCCAATATTTGATGCGGAGCGAGAACGAGAATTACTTAGGCGATTGAAAGGGATAGCGAAAGAAAAAGTAACAGATGTGCAGCCTAGTATGGAGGAGTTAACAGACGCCCTTGTGGATGAAATGGTGGAGGGCGTGTTCAGCAAGATTCTTTCTTTGTCTCGCTGTGTGCAGGAGAAGAAAATTTCTGAAGGAGCTCATCGGTGAAGTTATTTTTGATTGAGGAGATGGAGGGCTGTTCTCTTTGCTGCGCCGCAGGATTCCTGAAATAGTTTTTGGGCGCGTTGAGCAATGTCTTGTGCTTTTTGAGGGGAGGATAGCAGCTCGAGAAGAGTGGGTAGGAGTTGGTTTTCGTTTTCAAGTTGTATAAGTGCCTTTTGATTTACGAAGGCTTGGGTCTGAGGCAGGAAGTTTTCCATGTTGGGCCCAACGATGATGGGCTTGCCTGCTTGTGCTGCTTCGATGAAGTTTTGGCCTCCATGGGCTCGAAAGCTTTTTCCGACTATGACTACCGTTGCGAATGGGAACCACGATCGGAGTTCGCCCGTTGTATCAAGGATCAGAATATCGATTGATGGAGGGGTAGATTCTGGCGAGAGTTGCGAACGCAAGATGGCTCGATGTAGGTCAAGGTTGCGGAATAGTTGAAGAATTGAAGAGCCTCGTTCTGCATGGCGTGGCGCAATAACACATTTTAGTTGCGGAAAATTTTTGTGGAGCGTGGGCCAGAGTTCTGCGATCATTGCTTCTTCGCCAGGATGGGTGCTTGCGACTAGTAAAATAGGCGCTTGCTCGGGCCACTTTAGCTTATTGAGTATTTGCTTGGGTGCTGTCGAGGGAGCAGACCATGTTAAGGCAGCGACATCATATTTCATACTGCCAGGGCAGACGATGCGGTCTGATGGAAAGCCAGCTGCACGCAAACGAGGGATATCTGACGGATCTTGTGCGAATATAATCTCGAGATGATCAAGTAGTGGGCGGATGAAGAACGAGAATTTTTGGTACCGTTGTGCCGTTCGGTCGGAGAGTCGGGCGTTGATTAACGCGATGGGGACGTTGAATGCTGAGGCTTGCCAGATCATGTTTGGCCAGATTTCAGATTCGATAAGGAGAAGCTTGCGTGGGCGGATCTTCATGAAGGCGCGGCGTTGGATAAATGGAAAATCGAACGGGGCGAAGAGGACAAGTGTCCGTTCATCCTGTAACGGAAGGGCAACTTGATGACCGGTTGGAGTCGTAGTTGTGATCACAACTCGCACGTGTGGGGAGAGGGTTCTCAGCTCGCGAAGCAGAGCACGAGCAATAAGAACTTCTCCAACGCTTACGGCATGAATCCAAAAGTCATGAGCTTTTTCTAGGCGATGTTCCTGTTCGGCGCGGTAAATGGTGAGACGCTCAAGAAAGTGATAGTTAAAGAGGCGGCCTCGTTTCCACAGGCGATACAAGTAATATGGTGACGCGAGAAGGAAAAGGATAGTGAAAAGCAGGTTATAGGTCAGTTTGATAAGTATGCTTTTCACGGTGATCAGGACCTGAGGTTTAAAAAGCGGAGGTCGTTTTAAGGTTGAGCGTGGGCAGTGTAAAGATAAACGACACCTCCCCAAAGAGGCCGTGAGTGTGGTCGGTGAAAACCTGCTTCTGTGAGTATTTGCAAGAAGCTTGTATGAAAGGGGAATGAATCAACTGAACGGCGATAGTAGTCATAGAAGTCTCGACGTTTAGAAATTAAGCCACCGATATAGGGGAAAAGTTTTGAATAAATGGGATAGAACAACTGAACAAAAGGTGAGATAGGGCGTCCACTCTCGAGTATGTGAATTGTGCCGTGTGGCAGAAGAAGATTATGAAGTCTTTGAAGGGTTTCCTTTGGATTTTGGATGTTGCGAATCACCCAAGCCATCGTGATCGCATCTAACGAATGAGGCGGTATATTGAGATTGGCCGCTTCAGCGTGGAGCCAGTGAATACTTGCTGTTGTAGTAGATATGTGTGCGGCCTTTTTTTTCGCTTGCTCCAGCATGGTGGCTGATGGATCGACGCCTAAGATATGAGCTTGTGGAAGTGATTTTGCGAGGCTTATTGCGACGTCACCCGTGCCAGTGCCGAGATCTAAAATTTTACAGCTAGATCGATGTTTGTGAGAAGCGACTACTGAGTGTATGAGTTGATTCCTCCATAGTCGGTGAAAACCAAGAGTCATTAAGTTATTTGAACTATCATAATTTGTAGCGATATCATTAAAGCCACGGATGATATCTTCTTGTTTCCAAGGCATTTTGAGAAGGATGTTGTTTTGCTCAGGGTTTATTTGTTATGAAGGAGGATAACTGAAGGTTCTAAAAGGGGCATGGCTAAAATTTTGTATGGAATAATGGGGAACACTTGGGGGCACTGGGCGCGTACGGCTGCGATACTCAGTCGGTTGCGAGGTAGGCATGAATTCTTTTTTGTGGGAGGTGGTAGAGTGGCTGAGAGAATGCGTGGAGAAGAAAATTTTTTGGAAGTGCCTGTCTTGCGAACAGTTCATCGCAGGCAAGCGGTGTCGGTCTTTGGGACTATCGGTCATGCATTAAATTGTATTTGTTCTTTTCCTAACGTGCTAGAGAAGGTCTGTGCGGTAGCAGAAAAATTCAGGCCGGATGTTGTAGTGGTAGATCGAGAATTTTTTTTGCCGTGGATAGCGAAGTTGAAGAAGTGGCCGCTGATCTCTATCGATCATAGTCATGTTTTGAAAGCTTGTGAATATGAAGTTCCGTGGGGGCAGAAGGTTTCGTGGGGCTTGGCAATGGTTAACGATTATCTTCTCTATGACGTTAGTCGCCATAATTTGATTGTATCTTTCTTCCATCCGGGGTTGAAAAGGACTCAGAGGAAGGGTGAACTGAATCTGCTTTTGCCTCCTGTTTTACGTGATGAAGTAAGAGCATTTTCGCCACGGCGTGGGGATTATGTTTTTGTTTATCAGTCGAGCGCAACTTTCAGCCGTCTTTTAGAACCGCTTAAAAAGCTGGATCGGGAAGTGGTCATATACGGCATGAGCCATTGTGAGAAACAGGAAGGTAACTTGATCTTTAGGGGGTTCAGCGAAAGACGCCTTTTGGAGGATTTATCCGGTGCTTCTTATGCGGTAGTGAATGGTGGTCACAACGTAATCTGTGAAGCACTCTATTATGAGAAACCGATTTTATGTTTTCCCATTCGGGGTTTATTTGAGCAATTTCTAAATGCATGGTATGTGCGAGCATTAGGATATGGGGACTACTCTTTAGATTTGTCTCCTAGTCTTGATTTATTCAGGCGCTTTGAGATTTCATTGGATAAATACCGCGAAAAGATTCAGAGGGGTTTTGAAGATGGCACGGAAAGAGTATGTCAAGCTCTCGAGGCAGCTATTGCTCTTTACGCTGAAAAAAGCTAAAAGGGATAGATGGAGAGTAAAATAAGGCTTGCTTATTTTTGCTCGGAGTTTCCCGTGTTGACGCAGACATTTCTCGAGCGTGAAATTCGTGAGCTAGCCAAACAAGGATTTGAGATAGAAATACATTCCTGCTGCACGAAACATGATTTCAACCAAGATCCGCCTCCACCAGAGGGCACATCCGTGTATCATTTTCCTCTTATAAAAACTAATAAGTTCATCAAAAAATTCATCGTTGCATTTTGGAGAGAGTGGCGCAGGCGACCAATATTACTATTGGAAGCGATCCGGGGGATATTGGAGTGGAAGACTCCTATAAAAAGAGAAAAGATCAGCTACACCTTATGGGGAGTCTATTTTGCTTTGGAAAAAGCGGAGTATTTTCGAAACAGTGCCATCAAGCACATCCATGCAACATGGGCAACAATGCCAGCTACTGCAGCACTTGTAGTCGCCTACTTAGCGAATAAAAGTTTTAGTTTTGGCGCTCATGCTTATGATTTGTATCGAGATGGGGGCGATCCTTATTTGCATTTGAAGCTCCAGGCCGCGAAGTTTGTTCACACCACTACCCATGAAAACGTTCGTCATCTTACACGGCTTGGAGCAGAGCCTCAGAAAATAGTTTTGGCTCGTCGGGGATTGGAAGAACTTCCTCCAGTCAAGGAGAAGAGAAAAATAGAGAATAAAGTGCGTATTCTCTCTGTGGGGAGACTTGTGCCTAAGAAGGGACATATTCATCAGATAATGGCTTGTTATTTGCTGAAACAATGGGGGATAGACTTTGAGTTAACGATTATTGGAGATGGGGAGTTAAAGCATGACTTAATAGATCGAGTGAAGGAGCTGGGATTGGATAACATTAACTTCGTCGGGGCGCTTCCTTACAGCGAGGTGCAGAGGGCTTATGAATGGGCAGATATTTTCTGGCACACTGGGGAGATCGATCAGCATGGAGATCGGGATGGCTTGCCAAATGTTATTCCTGAGGCTTTTTCACATATGTTGCCTGTAATTTGCTCTCGAATGGCTGGTGCAAATGAGGCAGTGACGCATATGGAAACGGGTCTCGTAGTTGATCCCACTGATGAAGAGCAACTTGCTAGAGCTGTGAAATTGCTTGTGAATGACGAGCCTTTAAGAAAAAGATTAGCTGCTAATGGACGACGTTGGATAGAGGAGAATTATTCTATCCAATCGAATGTAGCTATTTTAGCAAAAGCATTCCGTAAGGTAGTTGCTCGGCTTTAGGATTAACTACATGAGTGATGCGCCGATTTCTGCAAGTGGGCTTCGCTCTCCTTTATGCAAAGCAACATGAGCAGCAAGAGGATGGCCTTTTAGGCGGTTGCGGGTGTAAACCAGGCCGTTGGATCGTGAATCTACATAGGGGTTGTCAATTTGTGCGGGGTCTCCGACCATCACGAGTTTAGATCCTTGGGACATGCGAGTGACAATCGTTTTTGCCTCTCGGGGGGTGATTTGTTGAGCTTCGTCTAGGACAAAATAACGTCTGGGGATGGATCGTCCTCGAATGAAACACAATGCTTCAATTTCAATCAGGCCTTGTTGGATCAGTCTTTCGTAGGGTTTGACAGGCTTCAGGGAAGATGAACCGTTGTGCTGCGGTGAGAGGATCTGGGAGAAAAGTTGGGTGTTCTTATTTGCTCGTTTCTTTTTGCCGAAATATTTCGGATCTGGGTGGGGATAGGCTGGGATCAAAATTTCGAGGGCATCGTAGATGGGTTGTAGCCAAGGTCGCATTTTTTCCTCCAAGGTCCCTGGCAAAAATCCGATTCCTTCTCCCATCGTTACAACGGGGCGGCTGATTGTTATGCCATCGTATTCGCGTTTCATTACTTGATGTAGTCCTGCGGCCATCGCCAAAAGGGTCTTACCAGTGCCTGCGATGCCGTAGCATGTGACTAAGGATATTTGAGGATCTAACAAGGCATCCATCAGGCAGAGTTGCCCAAGGTTTGCGGGTTTGAGTTGGTAATAAGGAGAAGTAGGAACAGTTTGCGGGACGATTAACCTACGAAAAGTATTCTCTCCGAGATAACGTGCAGGGACATGTTTGCGACCATCGGTTGTAAAAGTGACGTATTCATTAATGTAAAAATCAAGTTTTCTTGAGGCAGGCAACTGAATCTGCCCCGTGCTCATAAATCGTTGCAATTCTGTGGCGGAAAGTTCGAGTGATGCTGGTAATGTGGATTCAACATCTAACGGGGAGACTTTATCCGTGCGGTAATCTTCAGCCTCTACGCCGATGGCGAGAGCTTTCAGATAAAGATTGATATCTTTGGTAACAATAACAGTTCTATCAGCCGGCCTGCTTTCTTTAAGGTAAAGGGCAAAAGCTAGCAGTCGATGGTCAACGGTTTCCATCTGTGGAAATAGTGCAGCAAGCTCTCTCCAACGCCGATGTTTCTTAGTGAGAGTCATCCATGGGTTGATACCGATAGAAATTTTGCCTCCAAATGTTGTCTCTACACCTTCTAAAATTGAGCATTCAGCACTTGGGAATAATTCCATCAACATTCGGTGAACGACTCGGGCGTTAGCGCCTCGCTCGCTCATCTCGTTTTTAAATTTATCTAATTCTCCAAGGACTTCTATTGGTATCCAGACATGATTATCCTCGAATGATTGGATGCTCTGGGGATCGTGGAGAAGAACGTTTGTATCGAGTATGTAATTTTTCAAATGATTTGCGGAGGGTTATATCATCAGCGAGTTGAAACAGGCCTTTGAGTTATGGGATGTGACGTGGAAATCTCTGCTATAAGTTTGCGATAGCGTTCACATATAAAATCCCAATTAATAATTTTGAAAAAGGCATCTAAGTAATCGTTGCGACGATTTTGATACTGCAAGTAATAAGCATGCTCCCAAAGATCCACGCCAAAGATAGGAGTATGACCGTGCATGAGCGGATTGTCTTGATTCGGTGTGGTCTCAATATGGAGTTTCAGATCTGGGGTCAGGCTTAACCAGCACCAACCTGAACCAAACACACTCATGGAGTGTTGAATGAAGAGTTTTTGGAAATCTTCATAGCTTCCGAATGCTTCTGAGATGGCGTTGCCAAGCTCATCAATAGGTCGACCTCCGCCATTTCGCTTCATACAGTTCCAGAAAAGCTCGTGGTTGTAGTGTCCACCGCCTTGATTTCGTAAGACCATACGCGCCTCCTCAGGAAAGGCGTCCAGATTTCTCAATATCCATTGGATATTTTGGCGGGAATTAAGGTTGAGTCGAGTTACCATTTCTTGTAAAGCCTGGTGATACCCCGCATGGTGACGCCCATAGTGCAGATCCATTATCTCCCTTGAAATAAAAGGCTCCAGAGCATCTGGATCGTAAGGGAGAGGGTTGAACGGAATAATTAACGGCCCTGAATCTTGCTCAGTTGAGGCTCTTGGCCCACTTGTATTCTTATTTCGTCTAGATGTATTCTGAGGTAGTGTTTGTAATGGACAGAAAAAGAGAGCACCTGCACTTATCCACAGCCATTCCCTGCGTGTCATAGTATCATATGTAGACTTTTTGAAGTTTGAATAGGGCTAAGCGCAGATTTGAGCAATCACCCCTCGTTGTATTTCCTCGGCTGTGGCTTGACCGCGAAGTTGACGAATTATCTCCAGACTCCATTCCATGCTCGTTCCAGGTCCTTGACTTGTAATAAATGGCGGTGAGACAACGACGCGTTTCGTAGGTGAATAATGAGCCGCAGGCACCCAATGACTTGTGGATGGATAGCAAGTAATCAGCGTATCAGCTCTAAGTAAACCATGTCGTGCCAATATAGTTGGAGCTGCACAGATTGCGGCAACCCATCTACCATCTTGAATTTGCCGATAGAGCAAGGACTTAAGTTTTTCGGATTGAAAGAGATTCTCTGTGCCTAAGTTACCTCCTGGTAAAATGATGATAGCTGGTTGAATGTCGGAAGGTAGCTCTTGAAACGTGATATCGGCAAGATGCCGGGTGCCTTGTGCCGCTGTGATTTGACCGCGGTCGAGTCCTACACTTGTCACTTTGATTCCTGCCCTTCGCAAGAGGTCAATAGGCGTGATTGCCTCAATCTCTTCAAAACCTTCGGCTAGAAAAATTAAAGCTTCGAATTGTGCACTCATAAGATTTTTTTGTTTTCACTATATTCTGGAGACGAATTTTTTGGAAGCAAGGCCAACATCTCCTCAACCGCGCGTTTTAGGCCTGTCCACATCGCACGCGATACGATCGCATGGCCGATGTTAAACGTATGCACGTCAGGAATGGCCTGCGCATAATCCACAATGTTGTCGTAGTCGAGACCATGTCCAGCATTAATTTGCAACTGCAGTTCACGCGCTTTTTGCGCAGCAGCTACATGACGCTTCAATTCTCGTTGTCGATCGGCTTTACGCTTTCCGTTAGCGTAAGCTCCGGTGTGAAGCTCGATAACATGTGCTCCAATCTTTTTAGCAATCTCGATGTGTTGAATTATGGGATCAACAAATAGACTTACTCTAATTTTTTTAGATGTCAGCGTTCTAATCACTTTTTCTAGCTGGCTAGCTTGCTTTGGGACGTTCAAGCCACCCTCTGTCGTTAACTCCTGTCTTCGCTCTGGCACAAGGCATACCTCGGCAGGTCTGATTTTACTGGCTATGCGAACCATCTCTTCCGTCGGGGCCATTTCTAAATTTAAAATTACCCCGCTCAAACGACTGATCTCTAATACATCTGAGTCCTGTATGTGTCGACGATCTTCTCGTAGGTGCAATGTGATACGCGGCACCCCAGCGAGCAGGCAAATCTTGGCTGCATGGCGCGGAGAAGGCTCAGCAAAGTCTTCTGTGTGATATCCACGATAACGTGCTTGCCGCAAGGTGGCTACATGATCCAAGTTCACTCCTAGATAAGCCATAACCTCCCTTATACTTAAACTTATGCCGCTTGCCAATCCTGGTTCTTACCGCTTTGATTCTTCGCACAGCCCATGCCACGTCTTTACGAACGTGAACTTCTCGAGCTTGACCGTCTCTCAGAAAATCTCAAACGCCCATCAGACGTTCTTGCACGATATCAGAGATTTCTCAAACTCGAAGAACACAGAATCTTCCTCCAGCATCGACAAGGAGAAGATGGTCTGACGACTGCTCACCACCGAGCTGCTCTAATCAACGCCCTTCTTCGCCATCTCTGGCGCAAAGCAGAGGAGTCTTTTCAAGACAAAAAAAAACCACTTCTAACCCTGATTGCAGTCGGTGGATTCGGCCGTTACCAGCTTTGTCCGCATAGCGATATTGATTTACTCTTTCTCCAATCGAATGCCTCCGAGCTGTCTCGTCCTTGGATTGAATACATCCTCTATCAACTCTGGGATCTTGGATTGAAGCCAGGCTACGCTGTTCGTACAATGGAAGAAGTTATCTCCCTAGCCAATGAAGATTTACAAACCAAAACCTCTCTTCTTGAGACGCGCTACATCATCGGAGACGAGGCCCTTTGGCAACGTTTCAACACCGATTTCCCGCGCCACTGTATAATCGGGAAAGAAAAAGAATTTCTGCTTTGGCGAATCGAAGATCAAACTCGGCGTCATACCGAGCAAGGACGCTCCGTATTTCTGCAAGAACCAAACATTAAGCAAAGTTGTGGAGGGTTACGCGATTATCACCATCTCCTTTGGATTGGTCGAGTCGTTTTAGGCATTCAATCAACGCAGGACTTTGTTGAAAGCCGCTACCTCACCCCGACGGAGCGCAAGCAACTTGAGAAAGCATATAACTTCCTTCTCCGCATACGTCATGAAATGCACTACCTACAAAAACGACCTGGCGATATTCTTACACTTCCATTACAAGGCAAAATAGCCAACTCACTCCGTTATCAACATAAAACCCTCCTCCGACGCATCGAGGCTCTCATGCGAGACTACTACCACCATGCCAATATCATATATCAGACCTCACGATGGCTCACCGACACTTTGCATGCTCGCTTCTATCAACAGGAGCAGAAAAAACTTTGGAATATCCTACCTCTCAAAAAGAACACGCCCCGCGCCATAGTTATTGACGGATTTACTCTAAAACCGGACGGAATCTCAATGGCGCGTCCTACGCTCCTTTCTCAAGATCCAAGGCTCCTAGTCCGTGTTTTCCTTATTCTTCAACAACGTCAACTCCCTCTCTCTCCAGAGTTGGCCTCAGAGATCCGCCGCCGTGCCTATCTGCTGAAACGTTCATTGATCTACGAAAACTCAATTGTCGATATGCTTCTTCATATCCTCTCACAAAAAGGACAGGTCGGCCGCGCTTTAAGGTCCATGCACGAGCTAGGTATTCTAGGACGTCTCTTCCCTGAATTCGCGCCGCTTACTTGTCTTGTTCAACATGAATTTTATCATCGTTACACCGCTGATGAACACACTCTGCAGGCTATCGAGACTCTTGATGCTCTTGTGGCGTCTGAAATAAAGGCTCTGGAGCCTTATCAGCAACTCATCCATCGCATTGAACGTCCCCACCTTCTTTACCTCGCAATGCTTCTTCACGATACAGGCAAAGCACAAAACACCCGTGATCATGCAGGAGCAAGCGCTGTCTGTGCCATGCGTGCAGCTCGACGTCTACGTCTGCCTCCGCAGGAGTTATCCACGCTTGTATTTCTGGTAGACCATCATACCACGCTCTCTGAATGGGCACGACGGCGCAACATTGATGATGAAACGGTCATTCTCGAATTTGCGCGCATCGTTAAAACTCAAGAACGTCTCGACCTTCTGATGTTGCTCACATATGCCGATATTCAAGCCACAGGTGGTGACGTCGCTTGGTCTCGCTGGAGTCAAAGCCTTCATTGGATGCTTTATCGACGTGCCTCACAAGCGTTAGCAAGCGAGTCGGAATTCATCGAGGCTCTTCATATGCAGCTCCAATCCACACGCGAAGAGTGTCTGAACGCGCTTAAGGATCGTATACCGGCAGAGGAAATCAATCGTCATTTCGAGCTTATGCCGATACGCTATGCTATCGGACGTCCTAGCGATATTATCCAAAGCCACATCCTTGCCGTTCATGAGTTTCTTATCCAACAACACGATCCTTCATCCGACCCACTAGCTCCGATAATCTCTTGGACTGACTACCCTGATGAGGATCACTCTATAATTATCGTGGTCACATGGAACCGTGAACGCGTCTTCGCTAAGATTACCGCAGCGTTAACTGCAGTAGGGCTTTCTATCGTGCATGCAGATATTCAGACACGTCAGGACGACATTGTCATCGATACATTTACCGTCATGACGCGGCAACAAAAAGCAGCCACAGATCCTCGCGACAAAAAAAAGTTCAAAGAACTATTGCACCGCAGTCTTTGTGTGAGCGGCAATTCCATCGAGCCCCAAATTCCTGCCCCCAAAACTGTCTCGTTCCCAGTGGATGAAATTCCTCCGCGAATCTTTTTCTCTAATGATATGGATCCCCGTTACACCGTGTTAGAAATTCGGGCCACGGATCGCCCTGCCCTGCTCTATCAAATCACTAATGCACTAGCTGATTGCAAAATAGATGTTGGGATAGCTCGAATCACTACTGAAAAGGGGGTTGCGCTCGACACCTTTTATATCCGACGCAAAGACGGTCATAAGCTAGATCCCACCAAAGATATTCCCCCTCTTAGCCAATTATTAAGAGAACGGCTAGCGATTGGCTCTCAATCGAATTTACTCTCTGCCTCTGCTTAGTGATAAGCTCTATGGAGCCTCGTGTGGATCACACCAAGCGTCGGTGTTTTACCGTTGCAGCAAGTGCGCCTTAGGCTATTTTCGCCCCAATGCACCGATTTCAATATGTAAAAGGGCATCTTTGGGTCGAAGAAGTCCCAATTCAAAAGATAGCCCAACAACACGGCACACCGCTCTACATCTACTCCGCAAATACGATTCGCGATAATTACAACCGCTTAGCTTACGCCCTGAGCGTCTTACCTTACCAGATCTGCTATGCCATGAAGGCAAATTCCAATTTATCCATCGTCAGAGAGCTTGTGCGCCTCGGATCTGGATTTGATGTGACTTCAGCAGGAGAGCTGTATCGCGTCATTGAAGCTGGTGGAGATCCCGGTCGTTGCACCTTTGTCGGTGTGGGGAAAAGCACGGAAGAGATAGAATACGGGCTTCGGGAAGGCATATATAGTTTCATAGTAGAAAGCGAGGCAGAGCTGGAGCATATTGAGCGCATTGCGCGTCGGCTGAGGAAATCAGCGCCGTTTGCTTTACGAGTTAATCCGAACGTAGACGCACATACACACAAAAAAATCACAACGGGATTATATGAAAACAAATTCGGAATCCCTTACGAAGCCATTGAGCCTATCTATCGTCGTGCAGCTCGCTCACGTTATCTAAAGGCCCGCGGGGTGCAGATACACATAGGTTCTCAGATCACAGACGTCACGCCTTTTGAAAAAGCTGTGACTAAGATGTTGCCTCTCGTCCACAGCCTTAAGGACCGTTATGGCATTGAATTTTTCGACATTGGAGGAGGTATGGGCATCGTTTATCATGACGCTTTAGCTAGTGGCAAACCCGAATGGTGGAAGGCGCGCCCTGAAATGTTTACGCCGGAACTTTACGCATCGAGGCTCATTAAGCATTTGCTCCCCCTGAATATAAAAATCCTTCTAGAGCCTGGCCGATACATCGTCGGAAATAGCGGGATCATCGTGACTCAAGTGTTGTATATCAAAAAAAACATCAGCAAAACTTTTGCCATTGTGGATGCAGCTATGACGGAGTTGATCCGGCCTACACTTTACGAAGCATATCACGAAATTGTGCCACTTCGAAAAGCCTCTGCGTCCGCAACGAAAATCCTTTATGACGTCGTAGGTCCTGTATGCGAGTCTGGTGATTACCTAGCTAAAGCACGTGCACTACCAAAGTTAAAAGTCGGTGATTACTTAGCTATCCTGAGCACAGGAGCCTACGGCTTTGTAATGGCGTCAAATTACAATGCTCGACCACGTCCTGCGGAATTGCTCGTAGATGGTAAGCAAGTAAAAGTAGCGCGTCGCAGAGAAACCCTTAAAGATTTAATTCGTGGTGAGATTTAGAAAATGAAAAGGGTAATTATTCAAAGGTTAATGACTCTGCCTTTTCTTTTGCTTGGCATTAGTCTTCTAACCTTTGTTTTAATGACATTCACACCAGGTAGTTATCTCGACAATCTCAAAATGCAGCGAGATATTAAGCCTGAACTTATTGAAGCACAAAAAAAGCAATTCGGTCTGGATAAGCCTTGGTGGCAACAATACTTCATCTGGCTTAAAAACGTTCTACAATTAAACTGGGGCGAATCATACAAGTATCGTATACCGGTCACTCAACTTATTGCTCAGCGCCTTCCTGCGACATTTCTTCTTTCACTCACTTCGACGATTTTTGCACTCCTGATAGCTGTCCCACTTGGAGTATTGGCCGCAATGTATAAAGACTCGATTTTTGATCGTATCACTGGTCTTCTTGCATTTCTTGCGTTATCTGTGCCTGAGTTTTTCTTAGCACTGTTGGGCTTATACGTAGTGGCTCAAACTGGTTGGTTACCTACCGGTGGACTGACGTCCATAGAACATGAATTCTTACCATGGACTGGCAAGATACTTGATATCGGCCACCATTTGATTATGCCGACGATTGTTCTCGGCCTCAGTGGCGCAGCGGGAATGATGCGTATTATGCGCGCGAATTTTCTAGATGCGATTCGTGCGGAGTTTGTCATTACTGCAAGGGCAAAAGGGCTCCCAGAAATGAAAGTAATGTTTAAGCATGTCCTTCCTAACGCCATCAATCCACTCATATCAAGTCTTGGCTTTATTTTTGCTGGCTTACTGAGCGGATCAGTCCTTGTTGAAAATATCCTCAACTATCCTGGTCTAGGACGTCTTACCTTTGAAGCTTTCATGAGTAAGGATCAATTTGTTGTTCTAGCCAGTGTCATGATGGGAAGCTGTATGTTAATTTTGGGAAATTTGATTTCTGACGTTCTTCTGGCCTGGAGCGACCCTCGAATTCGGGCTGCCTACCGTTAGTTTATCGCCATGGCTGCCTTTTTAGGATCTTCAGAAAATTCTTTTAGTGAAGTATCCATAGGCTGGCGCGCTATTTGGAGAGGATTGTGGAAACGACCTACCACTTCATTCGCCTTACTTATACTAATCATTCTTTATGCCTCGGCCGTGACAGCAGATTTTATCGCCCCTCACAATCCCACTACTCAAAACCTGCAGGCAACTTTTCATCCACCAACGCGGCTCTTTTTGAAAAACGGCAAAATTCACGTTATGGGTTACCGTTTGATTGATCCGACTGCTGCCATCTACAAAGAGGATCCAGACTTAGCTCAACCTATTCCCTTTTTGGTCAGCGATTCCACCTACAAGTTTTTGGGCTTAATTCCGATGAAATTAAAATTGTGGCAAGCTCCTGAAGGAGCCCGATTTTACTTACTCGGAAGTGATAGCACCGGGCGTTGTGTTTTTTCACGGCTTCTTTATGGAGCTCGAATCTCTCTTTCTGTGGGAATCATCGGAATTAGCATAACGATGATTTTAGGGTGTCTAATCGGTTGTATCGCAGGATATTTTGGCGGATGGATGGACACATTAGCAATGCGCCTGACGGAAATTCTGATGGCTGTGCCTGGACTCTACCTTTTGCTAGCTCTACGATCGGCCTTTGCAGAGCACTTCAGCTCAGATCAAATGTATCTGCTGATTGTCGGTATCCTGAGTTTCATTGGCTGGAGCGGCACTGCACGAGTTGTGCGAGGGCTTGCCTTATCTATAAAAGAAAGGCCTTATGTCTTAGCGTCACGTGCGTTGGGGCAAAGCACTGCGAAGATCCTTACTCGTCATCTTCTCAGAAACATGACCAGCTACCTTATCGTTGCCGGAATGATGAGCATCCCGGGGTATATCCTTGGAGAGGCTGCTTTGAGTTTTTTGGGCGTAGGCATTCAAGAACCATCTGCATCATGGGGACTCATGCTTTCTCAAGCACAAGAGATGAAAGTATTTATGTTAAACTTTTGGTGGCTACTCTCACCCGGTATCTTAATTATTCTCACCGTTCTGTGTTTTAATATCCTCGGCGAAGGATTGCGCGACCTCGTCGATCCAAAATTCCGTTTTTTTAACAAATAATCTCACACCTATGTCCGCCCCGCTACTTCAAATTCGCAACCTCACTATTGATTTCAAGAATGGGCCCGTGAGCCATCGTGCAACCCATCGAGTCTCCTTAGAAATACGCTCAGGCGAAGTATTGGCTTTGGTCGGAGAAAGCGGCAGTGGAAAATCTGTAACAGCTCTTGCTGTAACGAAACTTCTTCCCTCTCCTCCAGCCTATTATACCGAGGGAGAAATTCTTTTCGAAAATCAAGATGTCTTAAAACTTCGGCCGGATGCGCTTCGAGCCATTCGAGGCGGCCGTATAGCCTACGTCTTTCAGGAGCCTTCCACTTCTCTTAATCCAGTCTTTACGATCGAGGAACAAATCAAAGAAGCCATAGAAATTCACCGCAAGGAAATCAGTAATCCTCGCGCCGAAATCATCGAAGCCTTACGCCGAGTTGGAATTCAAAATCCAGAAATGCGCCTTTCAGCTTATCCTCATGAACTCAGCGGTGGCATGCAACAACGGGTCATGATCGCCATGGCTCTGGCTTGTAAGCCTAAGCTGCTCATTGCCGATGAGCCTACCACTGCGCTCGATGTTACAATTCAAGCGCAAGTCATGAACCTTTTGAAAGCGATCAGGAAAGAAACCAATATGGCCATTCTCCTGATCACGCATAACTTCGGTATCATAGCTGATTTTGCCGACCGCGTTGCTGTCATGTATCGTGGGCAGATAGTAGAGTCAGGCGAAACAACCCAAATTCTAACAGCCCCGCAACATCCTTACACTCGTGCACTGATGGCCTGCATTCCACGCCTAGGATCAAAACAAAAACGCCTCATCACTATCAACTATGACGAAATCCAGCTCTCCCCTTCTTGAAGTTAAAAACCTCAAAGTCTATTTTCCCGTCCGAACAGGTATTTTCCAAAAGATTTCTGGCTGGATCAAAGCTGTGGATGACGTCTCTTTCTCGATCCCCAAGGGCACTACGGTCGGCCTTGTAGGAGAAAGTGGCAGTGGAAAAACAACTATAGGTCGTGCCTTGATAAAACTAATCACGATAACATCAGGCGAAATCTTCTACGACGGACAAGCTATTCATCAGTTATCAGAAAAAATGTTTCGGCCATACCGCAAAAAAATCCAGATGATTTTTCAAGACCCCTTCCATTCGCTCAATCCACGTATGACTATCCATGACATCATTGGTGAAGCCTTAGAAATCCATTTCCCGAGCCTCTCAAAAAGTGAACGCACAGAACGAATCACCTTACTCCTCCAGAGAGTGGGCCTTAAGAAAGAACATCTCTTCCGCTACCCTCACGAATTCAGCGGTGGACAACGTCAACGCATCGGCATCGCGAGAGCTTTAGCTGTAGAGCCAGAATTTATCATCTGTGACGAACCTGTGAGTGCCCTCGACGTCTCAGTTCAAGCGCAAATCATCAACTTGCTCCAAGATCTTCAAGATGAATTAGGCCTCACCTATCTTTTCATTGCCCACGATCTGGCTGTAATCGAGCACATGAGTGATGAAGTCCTCGTCATGCGCCACGGCGTGATCGTCGAGAGCGGATCGGCAGAGGCTATCTATCAAAATCCACAGCATCCCTATACTCGCGAGCTGATTGCGAGCGTCCCAAAATTCGATTTTCATTCATGAGCTCTTCTTCCCAGCGAATTACTTGTCAGGCTAAATTCTTTTACAAACACGATCAAAAATTTTACGCCCAAGGAGTGACTTACGGACCTTTCAAACCCAGAAGCGAAGGGGCTCCACACTTACCCAATCCAAAAGAAGTCGAGCGTGATTTTTCATTGATGTGTGATCTAGGAATCAACCTCATACGCCTATACCACGTCCCCCCACGCTGGCTCATGGATAAAGCTGCGGAACATCAAATCTACGTCTTAATCACTATACCTTGGGTCAAACGAGTCCTGTTTCTTGATGATAAAAAAACACTACAACAGACCAGGCACAACGTTTCTGAAGCTGCCCGCATGCATCGAGATCATCCTGCGCTAATGGGCTTCTTCGTAGATAACGAAATTCCGCCTGATCTAGTCCGCTGGTATGGAGCAAGAAAAGTCGAAAAATATCTGGATCAACTAGTCGCAATCATTAAAGACATAGACCCTGCTGCGCTGGTCACATACGCAAACTTTCCACCTACAGAGTATCTCTTGCCTGCCAACGTAGATTTTTATAGCTACAACGTTTATCTACATCGAATAAGCGATCTCAAAAATTACCTATCTCGTTTGCATAATCTAGCAGGGGAAAAGCCTGTTCTCCTCAGCGAATTCGGAATGGATACCCTGCGGCATTCTGAAGAAGAGCAAGCGCAGCTCCTTGTGGATCATATTAAAACCGTTTTTCAAAGTGGCCTCGCAGGCACCATCATCTTCTCGTGGACAGATGAGTGGTTTACAGATGGAGTAGAAATTAATGATTGGGCATTCGGCATCACTCGCAAAGACCGCTCTCCTAAGCTAGCCTATTCGGCGCTTAAGCCTTATCTCTCCGAGCCTCATCGGCCCCTCTATCAACGTTTCCCTCTTTCTAAGACCCCTAAAGTCTCCGTAGTCGTTTGTTCTTACAACGGAGCACGGACACTTCGTGATTGTCTCACATCCCTACAACGTCTCCACTATCCCGACTACGAAGTCATATTTGTTGATGATGGCTCAACAGACCATTCACAAGAAATCGTTAAGGATTTTCCGAATGTCATCAACATCTACCAAAAAAACAAAGGCTTAAGTGTCGCTCGAAACGTTGGCATAGAGCGGGCGCAAGGCTCGATCGTCGCTTTCACTGATTCAGATTGCATGGCCGATCCGGACTGGCTCTATTTTTTAGTGCTAGCTTTTGACAACGGGAAATATGCGGCCGTTGGCGGTCCAAATCTCTCTCCACCTGCAGCCAATTGGGTTCAAGCAACTGTAGCCGCCGCACCGGGTAGTCCAAGTCATGTTCTGTTAACTGATACTGAAGCTGAGCATGTGCCCGGCTGCAACATGGCTTTTCAAAAATCAGTTCTCCAAGAAGTGAACGGCTTTGATCCTGAATACCGAAAAGCAGGTGACGATGTCGATATATGCTGGCGCATCATGCAGCGCGGTTACAAAATCGGATTCAGTCCGACGGCAATTGTCTGGCACTATCGTCGATTCACTGTGGAAGCCTACTTTAAGCAACAAAAAGGTTACGGCGAGGCCGAGGCACTCTTACGTTTCAAACACCTAAATCACTTTGCCGATACCGGTTCAGCCATCTGGCATGGACGCGTCTACTCCCAAGTCCGATTAGATCCGATCTGGCATCGTCCAGTCATTTATCATGGCGTATGGGGCACTGGTTTTTTTCAATGCATATACCCTCAGCAAGAGTCTCCTTGGAGCTACCTCCTCAGTAGCATCGAGTGGCTGGGGTTGACTCTTTTCATTTTTCTCCTCTCCATACCTCTGGAGTTTTTACGGATTATGCCGCTGGTCATGTTCGGACTTACTTTAATCGTCGGACTATCCTACATCCTGCGCGCCCGAATGGAACCCAAGTATGATATCGTCCTGGCGCGGCTTCTCCTTTTGTATTTGGCTTTGGCTCAACCCTGGGCACGCGGTTGGGCACGCTATTTTACTTGGCTCAAGGGCAAAAATACACCTGACAACGTTCTTAAAAAGAAAGAAGAGGAGCCGCATCCTACAGCCACTTTTCTTAACTCTCACCATCTCCGTTTCTGGAGTGATAAAGGTCTCGACCGTTGCCATCTCCTATCGGCGATCACTCAACTCCTCGAGTCAGAAGAATGGAAATACGCCATCGATACAGGCTGGAATGATTGGGACATTCACATCTTTGCAAGCCGTTGGTGGAATATTCGCTTGCGTAGCATGACCGAAATTTATCCACATGGAAAAAGACTCACTCGCATCCACAATCATCTCCATGCAACGACTTTCTCTCGCTTAGTTAACGGAATCCTCTTCACCTTTTTGCTAACGTTTTTCTTTGTCGGATTTCACATTTGGCCATGGCTCTTTGCCATAACGCTGCTGAGCCTGGCGGGCTTATTCCTCCATGGGCTTGCGATTCGCCGAAGAGTGGCTGATCTCGTCCAAGTTGCAGCCACACATGCAGGTCTTGTATGGGTAAACACTCAAAATAAACAATGAAATCCCTGTATTTGAGAGTAGCAAAATATTACGCAAGCTACTCAGGATCGATATTTCTTGCACTAATTTTAATGTGGATAGCCATAGGGCTCGCCCTTCTTAAGCCTTGGCCTCTACAGTGGCTGATAGATGATGTGATTCCGACGGCCGCTCGCCAACAGTCATCCGTTCAGTGGAGAGGTTATGTTTTTGAAACTCCTACAGCGCTCTCGCTTGGCTGCTTGAGCATCGTCTGCATTCATCTCCTACAGGGACTCTTCCATGCAGCGAATACCTACTGGCTAGTCCGTATCGGACTGGAAGCCCTGGTGAAACTGCGCACCGAAATCTATCGCTACCTACAGTATCTCCCCTTGCACTTTCATGATGCTAGAAAAATCGGTGATTCAACCTTCCGTGTGGCCTACGACTCACAAGCCATACAAACATTCTTTAATCGCGGTTTTGCCACAATCCTCAGCGCAGGCGTCACTCTCATCGCCGCTTTTATTATCATGATCCAAATGCATCTCTTGCTCGCTTGCATCGCGATTGCCATCACGCCTCTGCTGTGGCTGACAATTTTTCTCTACGCCAAACGAATCCGCTCTCAAAGCACCGATGTGCAAAAAGAAGAAAGCGATGTCCTCTCCCGCGCTCAAGAAGGCATAAGCACGATCAGAGTCATCCATGCCTTCGGGCGAGAGGAACAAGAAATCGCTTCGTTTAGAGCAGAAGCTCACCAAAGCAAAGAGGCAAATCTGCGCCTTACCTTGACCAACGTCACCTCTTCAGCCCTCGTAGGTCTGATCATCGCTATCGGCACGGCTCTCATCGCTTACTTTGGAGCGCTTGCTGTCATAGACGGAAGCCTGACGGTTGGAAAACTTACCGTTTTTTTGAGTTACCTCGTCATGCTCTACCAGCCCCTTGAGCAACTCAGTTACACGGCCTGGGCACTTGAAGGCGCAGCCGCAGGAATGCAGCGAGTCTTTGAAATACTCGATACAGAAGACAGCGTCCCCGATGCTCCTGATGCAAAACCTATCCCTCCCATTCGAGGCGAAATCTTGATCCAAAATGTCACCTTCGGTTATGAAATAAACCGCCCTGTCCTAAAAAATCTCTCACTCCACATCCCAGCCGGCAAGACGGTAGCCATCGTCGGCGGCACAGGTGCAGGCAAAACCACAATCCTCTCCCTCTTGCCCAGATTTTACGACCCGCAGGAAGGACGCCTCTTAATTGACGGCCATGATATACGCACGGTAACCAAACGCTCCCTTCGCAATCAAATCAGCGTCGTGTTGCAAGACACCATTCTTCTCAGTGGCACGATTTACGAAAACATCGCTTACGGAAAACTTGGCGCTACCTCAAAAGAAATCGAAGCAGCCGCTCAAGCTGCTCAAATTCTCGATTTCATAAAAAGCCTCCCTGAAGGCTTCCAAACACAAGTCGGCGAGCGCGGCATCCGACTCAGCGGTGGCCAGCGTCAACGCATCGGCATCGCACGCGCCTTCCTCAAACAAGCCCCTATCCTCCTTCTCGATGAACCCACTAGCGCTCTCGATCCCGCTACTGAAGCCGAAATCATGAAGACCATCCAACAACTTCTCGGCCGCCAGACCACGATCATCGTAACTCACCGCCTCACCACTATCCACCACTTAGCGGATTGCATCCACGTCTTAAGAGATGGTCGCCTAGTCGAATCCGGCACGGGAGCTGAACTCCTCGACCAAGGCGGCTACTACGCAGAGCTCTGGAAACATCAATCCAGCGAAAATCAAAAAAAGGCCTAGCTTCACTCGACCTGATGCTTCTCATCTTCACTTCTCATCCTATTCAGTATCAAGCTCCCCTCTGGGGCAAATTAGCTGAATCAAACGCGATACCGTTTGAAGTCCTCTTTCTTTCTTCTCGCGGCGCCTGCCGCTACTTCGATCCCGAATTTCAGCGCGACATCGCTTGGGATATCCCCATGCTCGAAGGCTATTCCTACACGATCCTCAACGCCCCTGAACGCCCAGATCATAGCTCGGCTGCCACTTTCAGAAATTCATTTGAAGACATCCTTCTCAAAAAAAAAGTCACCCACCTCTGGGTCCACGGTTGGGCGCCGTGGCCGATGCGAGAAGCCATACATATTGCCCACAATCAAAAAATCAAAATATGGCTCACAGCCGAAAATCACAACCTCGGAAACCCCTCCTCCCTCCGCATCGCACTTAAAAAAATCTTCCTCTCCCCCATCTTTCGCAAAATAGACACCTTCCTCGTTATCGGCTCAGCCAACCACGCCTTCTACAAAAGCTTCTCTATCTCCGACTCACGCCTAGTTCGTTTCCCCTACAGCGTCGATAACGACCGTTTTCACGCCCAATCTCAAACCCTGCGCCCGATCCGCCTCGAAATTCGTCAGCGCTGGCACATTCCCCCCCACGCCTACTGCGCCCTATTCTGCGGAAAACTCATCCCCAAAAAACGTCCTACCGATCTCATCGCTGCCGCACGACTCTGCATGCGACAAAACCCATCGCGCCCAATTCATCTCCTTTTTTGCGGCACAGGACCGCTCAAAAAAACATTAACACAAACCTGCTCCATCGCTTATGACGCCGAGTCGCCCCAAGCCACACCTCAAAAAAAACACGACCACCCGCAGGCCTCTTTCATCGGATTTCTAAACCAAACCGAAATCCCCCAAGCTTATGTCGCAGCAGACTGCCTCGTCTTGCCCAGCGACTATCGCGAGACATGGGGACTCGTCGTCAATGAAGCCATGGCCAGCGACTGCCCTGCGATCATCAGCGATCAATGTGGTTGCGCCCCTGATCTCGCCGTCATCCCACCCAACCGCAGCTACCCTTGCGGTGACGTCTCAGCACTAGCACAAGCGATGCTCTCCCTGCACACATCAGCCACTTCCCCACACCAACTCTATCACAAACTCAGCGCCGCCGGTCACCACTACACTCATCTTGTAGATCAAATCCGAAGACTTTATTCGTCGACACCCAGTTAAATTCCAAAAATTCACTACAAAATTTTTTCAAATCATGTAAAATTATATCCACTATGAGCACTGCCAATATCCACATGAGCCGGGCTTTTGTTGAATTCGGCCCCTTCACACTCGAAGAATTCCATACCTTCAAAAATCGTGGCATCCTCCGCGACACCGACTACTTCCGCAAAGAAGGCGAATCCCACTGGATGCACGTCGCAGAATTTGCACTTTCGCATCCACTCGAAGCTCCGAGTAAAACTAAGACCAACAAATCCTCATCTACCAGCAAAACAAGCACCACAAAACCTGCAAACACCTCCTCCAAAGCCGCTGCATCTCCATCTAAGACGACCTCCAAATCTTCTTCTGCTCAATCAGCAGGGGCTAAAAAAGGTCGCGCATGAAAAACTTCGTAAGCCATTAACTAAGCGGACGCCAGTTCACAGGCATCTAGCGATAACATCATAACAGCAAGCCTTCTAACTCCCAACTTTCGTCAGTGGGCGTCATACCATACTACAAATTCATTCTGTTTTCTTCCGATCCAGCGTCATCACCGTCTCGACATGCTTTGTTTGCGGAAAGAGATCAAACGGCGTAATCCGCACCAGTTCATACCCGTTTTCCAAAAAACTTCTCATATCTCGTATTTGAGTCGGCGGATAACACGACACATAGACCACACGTCTAGCCGAAAAAGCTATCGCCTGAGCCAGAAACGCCTCATCACACCCTCGTCGCGGCGGATCGATAATCATAGCAGCATTGGCTCCATCGATCTCTAAAGCCCGAAATAGCGAAGCCGCATCGCCCAAACGAAATTCCACGTGGCTAATCCCATTAATCCGCGCATTCTCTCGCGCTCTCTCAACAGCCTGAGGACTGATCTCCACCCCGAAGACCTGCTTGAAATATTTTGCACCGCACAACGCAAAAAGCCCCGACCCACAATACGCATCCACGAGATAATCTGCACCTTTAGCTTCCTGCACAACATATTCTACGAAAGAGTTTAGAATCGAACGATTGTTTTGAAAAAAATCGCCAGCCGGAAACTGCAATCGAATGCCGCACACCGTTTGACTCACCGTCCTGCGCGAATCCGTCACCACGCCCTCATCCGACTCCCGAATCAGTAAAGTCGCGCCACGGCGATAATCTCGCCAATTTTTCAAAAATTGCTGCCTCAATTCAGCCAGGCCTGCATTCACAGCATCTGTTGCAATCGCACATGACTCAATATCCACAATCTCATGACGGCTGCCCCTTTTCAAAAAACCTAAAGCCGGAGGCGCATCTGCCGCCTGTCGTTTGGAACGATTAAAATGTGGAGTGATCTTATTGCGATAGCCGTAGATGGCAGGCGAGGGGATGGTCGCAGCGACTTTTTCAGAGGCCTTCTGGATTCCGCCCAGTCGCTCGAGTAATTCCACTACCTGGTTTCGCTTGTAATAGAGCTGAGCCTCGTAACGAAGGTGTTGATATTGGCAACCTCCGCATCGCTGAAAATATGAGCAGACAGGTTGCGTCCGATCTTCAGATGGGTGGGTAATAGCTAGCAATTCAGCCTCTGCGTAATTGCGGTGCACCTTTGTAACGCGCACCTTTGCACACTCTCCTGGAATGGTATATGGCACAAACAACACAAAGCCCGCATGCCGCGCAATTCCTGACCCGTCGTTGGATAGATTTTCAATTGTCACCTGAAACTCATGTCCAGGCTTTATCTCGCTACGGAGGTCTTTATTGTCGCCGAGCTCCGTCCGTTCCAGCATTTTGTTTCCCGCCACAGGTAGTAGGGTGGGGCGACCGACGGGACTTGAACCCGCGACAGCCAGATCCACAATCTGGAGCTCTAACCAACTGAGCTACGGTCGCCGTCATTGATAAGATCATGATTTCTACCCCACAACCTAGCATGCGTCAATCTCCCCCATACAAAAGAAAACCGCTTTCCCTCATCGCTAAGGAGACCCAGAATAACAAGAATGTCGCTCGACTTTAGCATTGAAACGCCTTTCGTCACACTCGTCACCCCTACTTACAACCAAGGCAGGACTATACGCCAGACTATTGAATCCGTCCTCTCACAATCTTATCCGCATTTTGAATACTGGGTCATAGATGGCGCTAGCACGGATGACACTCTGCAAATCTTGAGCGACTATCGCTCTGACCCGCGTCTGCACGTCATTTCAGAGCCCGATCGCGGCCAATCCGATGCGCTTGAAAAAGGCTTAAAACGTTCCCACGGACTCCTTTGGAACTGGATAAACAGCGATGACTACTTACTTCCCGATGCGCTTTTATCCCTGCACGAAACGTATCAGCGTTTTCCCGAGGCGCGGATTTTCTCTGGGATCACTGAGGAATTTGAGGAGGGGCAACCAGAAAAATTAAACCCGATCCGTTTACAGCTACGAAGTGATCCATCACACAGCATAGCGGTTGGCGTTTTCTGTCAACCCAGCACCTTTTGGAAAACGGAGACCGTTCGAGCCTTGGGCGGCATCCATCCAGCGCTTCACTACGTGATGGATTGGCATCTGTGGGTGCGTTACCTCTGTGAATACGGCCATGAAGGGATAGCGTTGATTCCACAAGCATTGGCGCGGTTTCGGAAGCATCCTCAGTCAAAGAGCATCTCACAAGGGAGTGGATTTCATGCTGAGGCGGCGACAATTTATCGAGCTTTGCTAGAGCGCGCACGTGCTCCGGAAACATTTTATTCTGAGTTGCCCTCAGCCTTTTCCAAAGAAAGCATTTTCCCTTCTGCACTGACGTTTCGCTGTTTTTCAGCAAAATCGTTTTTGAAAGCGTATGCTGATAAAAAAATTCGCATCTTTCATAAACGTGGTGATCACCGCGCGGCTCTACATTGGCTATGGATCAGCCTTCGCAAAGCTGGTGGGTTGACGCTGTGGCGGCTTAAAATTTTGATTCGGAGCTTATGGAGGAAGTTGTTTTCGTAAAAATTTCTTCCCAAATTTCAGCGCAGGAGAGAGGGTGATACTCCGCAGCTACCAGTTTCGAAGCATGAAGAGCGCGCGTTTCAAAAGTTGTGCGTTGCTGCTGCCACGTCGTAATCGCCTGAAACAGGGCGTCGCTTGAGCCGCTTGAAAAGACAAGCCCAGCTTGGGACATCTCGATCACTTCAGCGGCGCCTGCTTGAGAGGAGATGATAACGGGTCGCGCATTCAATAGCGCTTCAAGAGCGACACGAGAAAACGTCTCGATGCGAGACGGCACGATAATTAAGGAGGCTGACTGTATTGCTTGGGCAATGCTCTCTGGATCAAGTCGAGAATCAATCTGAACGAGTCCTTGAGATTCGAGAATTTTAGCTCGTTCAAGAACAGAGCTGGCAAAAGGCGTGAGGCCTTCAGTCGTCGGCATGATGCACCGAAAACGCAAATGCCAATTCTGAAAGCTGGCCTTGTGTCGTTCGATGACCTCCATCACTAGGTCAGGTGCCTTGAGTGGACTGAGGCCGCCAATGTATAGGAGTGTGTTCGAGGAAGCTGCCGTGGTGCGAGGTGTAGCCGAAAGCGCGAGGTGACGATGAGTTAAGTTCACACGATAACGAAGCATTTTTTTTTGAGGGATGCGATATTGGGTGGAGAGGATTTTTTCAGATAAGGACGAGTTGACGGCCAGGCAAGTGGCTTGATTCCAGACTGAATAGAAAAAATTGCGTTTTTCGAAAGTGATCTTTTGTGGAGTGACGTGGCATGGAAATGCATTGATTTGAAGGCAGGCTGGAGGCAGTGGCGCTCGCAGTATGGTTTTTGACAGGAAGTATGGGATGGCGTCGCTTTTCTCTCCGTAGATCCACAGCAGGTCGGGCTTGGGAATGGATTGGATCCACTGTTTAAGCCAGTGGGCATCGGTGAAGGCTTTTCGTTCAGAGACGAAAGGTTTTGCGAGCTTATCTATTATGCTCCAGTGGTGGTGACGATTTTTTAGTGGGACGAGCCAAAGGTCGAAAGGCGCATTGGGCACAGAGCATATTTTTTTTAGGGGCTGCCCGAGAAAGTCATGACTTTGGGATAGAGCAAAGATTTGATGACCGCGTTGCTGGAGGGCGAGGAGGAGATCAATTAGCGTGCCTTCCCAGCGTTGTCCGGCGCGGGAGTATTCTTGCCAGAGCCAGCGGGAGAGGATTGCGATTTTCATGGGGTTGGGCAAGTATGTGAAAGTTGTATGATTGTTTTTGCTTTAGGAAGTGTAGAAAAGTGAGCCTGGTAAGGATGGTATTATGTCGAGACCTGTGGTGTCTATCGTGATTCCTGTTTACAATCGAAAGGATAGTGTAGTGAGGGCGATCGATAGCGCTTTGCGGCAGAGTTATAAAGAAATTGAAGTAATTGTGACAGACAATGCTTC
>JANWVL010000149.1 GCA_025056655.1 Candidatus Methylacidiphilales bacterium | reverse complement strand
TAGTCCATCCCTTATTCCACCACCTGCGCTCGTCGTTTCAATCCGCGCCCCGCGGGCTTCTGCGGGGCGACCTTTCATATGTCCCCGGCGGGGCCTTAATTTCGATGTTTCAATCCGCGCCCCGCGGGCTTCTGCGGGGCGACTGCAGCCTCTGGATGAGGCTGGCTATTAGTTTATTAGTGTGGGGGTTTCGCGAAGGCGAGTTTTTTGTGGTCGGTGGGTGAGGGGTTTTCAAAGAGCGGGGATGTGTAGGATGTTGGGGGTGTGGGGGTTGTTGTCGAGCGCGAATGTTACTGGGGTGGGACGAGGCGAGGGGTTCGCGGGGGGCGGTGTGGAGTGATGGGGTGGGGTTCATAGGATGAGGGGTTCGGAGAGGTCGAGGGGTTTTTGGGTGCCGTGGTGTTCGGTTTTGGCGGCGGCTTCTGCGTCGAGGTAGTAGAAGCGGAGGGAGTCGAGGTCGGGGTTGAATTCTTGGAGGAGTCTGGCGCGAAGGGTGACCCATTCTTTGGGGCCGAGTTGGCATTCGAAGACGGATTTTTGGACGCGGATGCCGTAGTCGGCGCAGGCGCGTGCGATGCGGCGGAGGCGGCGGGCGCCTTCTTCGTCGGTTGTGGCGACGTCGTATGTGATGAGGATGAGCATAGGTTATTTGGGGATGTGGGGGAGGTATTGTGGAAGATCTCCGCGTAGAACGCGAGCTAGTATTCGTGCTTGGACGAAGAAGTGGCGGCCGATGGTGATTTGTTGGTCGAGGACGGGGTGGTGGAGGTTTTCGCGTTTGCGTTCTTGGTAGGCTTTGAGGATGGTTTTGCGGGCGTCGGGGGTGAGTTCGACGGCGCCGCCGGGGTGGAGGATGAAGTCGTGGGGTTGGATTTGTTGGCGGTTGATGAGGGTGATGGCGAGGCGGTCGGCGAGCCAGGGGCGAAATTCTTCCATGAGGTCGAGGGCGAGGGCGGGGCGGTTGGGGCGTTCGGCGTGGAGGAAGCCGACGAAGGGGTCGAGGCCGGCGACGGTGAGGGCGGAGATGCAGTCGTGGCGGACGAGGGCGTAGAGGAAGGAGAGGAGGCAGTTGATGCGGTCGAGTGGGGGATAGCGAGAGCGGGTGCGGAAGGTGAAAGGGTCTTGTTGTTGTTTGAGGAGGTGGTTGAAGGCGGAGAAGTAGGCTTGGGCGGCGGCGCCTTCGAGGCCTCGGAGGGAGTCGAGGTCGGGGGTATCGGGGATGTTTTGGATGAGGCGGGCGAGTGCGTCGATGGTGGATTGTAGGGCGTCTTTAGCTGTGGGGTCTGAGGTTTCTCTGGCTCCGCGGAGGAGGGAGTTGCGGCAGTTGTGGAGTTTTCCGGCGATGATGGCTTGGGCGATGTGGAGGCAGCGGGTGGGGTCGTCGGCGGCACGGTAGTGGTCGCGGCGTAGGGTGACGGAGGTGTCGGGGATAGCTGTGACGCGGGCGCGGAGGCGGCCGTGTTCATCGAGGTAGTGGATGGGGATGGCGTGTTCGAGGGCGAGTTGCATGGCGCCGTGGGTGAGGGTGATTTCGTTTTCCATGATGCAGATGCTTTCGATGTGGTGTGCGGGGAGGGAGAGGAGGCGGGTGCCGTCGCGCTCGATGAGGAAGGTGAGGTGGTCGCGCTGGATGTAGAGGCCGGGGGTGGTGAGGTAGAGGACGTTTTGGATGATTTCGGGCATGGGCTTTGGTGGGGTGTGGAGTAGAGGGGAGGGTGTTTGGAGTTTGCCTAATGATTTTTTGATTTGGATTTCTTAGGCGGTAGTGGTGCTGATGAAAACTTGGTTGTGGGGATCCTGGATTTGTTTCGCGGCATTAGGGGATGAGCTGGCTGGCTCTGGGAGGGTGCAGGGGAAGTGGTGGGTGTGGAGTGGGAGGTTGTTTTTTTGTGCAGATTTGCGTCGGCATGGAAGGGGCGGTGGTAGTGGGGAGTCGAGGAAGTGGAGGGGTGATGAGGGTGTGTTTTAATCCAGGTGGAAGGGTTCTGGGTGTGTGATGGCTATGCGCTGACTGTAGTAGGCTTCGGTCTTGTCTGCCAGGAGGAGCCGCGCGTGGGCTACTCTAGCTTGGTATGAGTATGAGTGGTAGAGGGGTGGGGATTGATCGGGCGGAATTTCGGGCAGGTCGAGGTCTAGTGACTCAATCGGATTTGTCGCTAGAGGTGTCGCGGAGGAGGCGTTGGTGGATGATGGGGGGTGCATATTTTTTAAGGATAGTCTGGAGCTCTTGGGAATGGATGTCGAGCTTGTGCGTGTGGATGAGGGCGAGGATGTCGCTGTAGTCTTTGCCGATTTTTTGGCGGTCTGTGTTTTTTAGGGCGTGGAGCTTGAGTGCAAGGAGGTGAAGGAGAGATGGGATTCGAAGTCGGCAAGGGCCGTAGGAGACTTCAGATGAATCTTTGTAGAGTTTAGCGAAAGTCTCTGCATCCACGAGCATGAGGTCTACACGGAATCCGTGGGGGTCGGGTGGTTTGAATTGAATGAAGTGGGGGAATTCGTAGGAGATAAGCCATCCGTTTGATAGGAGGGCAGATTTCCATTTTTGTAGGTCGTTACTCAAAACGAGAAAATCAAGATCTACGGTAGTGCGCTCGACGCCGTAGGCGTTGACGGCGTGGCCGCCTATGAGGAGGAAATTCAAGCCTGCGGCTTTTGCGGTGGTGTCAAAGTCTTTGAGGGTGTCGGTCATGTGATGTTATAGTTGTTTAATTTTTTTAGGTGTGCGGGGAGGGAGAGGAGGCGGGTGCCGTCGCGCTCGATGAGGAAGGTGAGGTGGTCGCGCTGGATGTAGAGGCCGGGGGTGGTGAGGTAGAGGACGTTTTGGATGATTTCGGGCATTTAGTCAGTGGGACGATATGAGCGGATTGCGGGTGCGTAGTTGAGGAAAACGGGAAAAGTCACGATCAGCCGTCCATAGCTCGCGCACGCCGTGGTGTAAGCAGAGGGCGGCGATTCGCGCATCGTGAATTTGAGGTCCAGCGATGGATCCTGTCGTGATGAGTCTAGTCAGCAGGTCGAAGTAGCCGTGTGTCTCTGCGAGGATGCGGGAATCGGGATGATTAATCCAGGAGGCGATAGCGGCTAGGGCGATTCGCGGCGGGGTAGGTTTGCGAAAAATGCGGGGGTGTGTGACGATAGCATAAAACTCATGGAGACATGGCCAGAGAAAGGCAAAAGTGGTGTGTTGTCCTTGTGAATGATAGGCTTGTAGTGCAGCACGATGGTGGTCGCTATCTTCGCGATGGAGGGCTACGAGGATGTTGGTATCTAGGGCAATCATGGGCTGGATTCTGGATAGATTGCCGTGCGAAGCCGTTCCCAGCTTGCATCGGCAAATTCGGGGCGCAATCCTCCGCCCTTAAAGGTAACGAGTGGAGGCGGTCGAGGGATCTGCTCTTTTTGTTGAGCCTTTAGGACTAGCGTAAGGCCTGTTTCGACAAGGTTGCGGAGGGTAGTGTTCTTTTTACGAGCCAGGCGTTTAGCTTGTTCAAAGAGAGCAGAAGAGATCTCAATCGTCGTCTTCATATTGTTATATATATAGTCTAATATGGGTGTATGGGCAAGGTTGAGGGGGAGGCAGTATATAATTTTTGAGGCGGGTGGTGAAAGGCTTCGGGAAGACAGATGTTTCGCAGGGAGCATCCGTCGCATTGGGGTCTGATTTTGGCTGGTGGGATGCGGCGTTCGTCCAACATTTTTTTGAGGGCATCAATGGCCTGGAGGGTATCGGAGCGGAGGGTGGGATCGAGGGAGACGAGGGAGCGTTGATGGGATTTGGCGTGGTAGATCATGCCTTCTGGGATGGGGATGCCGAGCATTTCTTCGAGGCAGAGGGCTTGGGCGCAGAGTTGGACGCGGTCGTTGAACCAGCGAGATTTTTTGCCGGATTTGTATTCGATGGGGCGGGCGGCGGTGATGCGGCCGTGGTGTTCTTGGATTTCGACGAGGTCGGCTTTGCCGACGAGGCTGAGGCGATCGGACCAGAGGGGGAGGGCGCGGAGGAGTTTCCAGCCGGCGCGGTGTTCGAAGCCTGGGAGGTCGGTGTGTTGGTGGGCGAGCTCGCCGAGGAGGGTGAATTCATTGTCTTCGAATAAGCCTTCTGTGAGGATGAGGGCGGCGCGGCGGGGGCAATATGTGAAGTGGTTGAGGGCAGAGAGGGGGATAAGTTCGCTTGCTGTGCTGGAGTCTGTGGTTTTTGGCTGTGAGAGGGGCATGCCATGGGTGAGGCGCTCACCATGGGTTGGTTGGGGAGCGCCTCGGGGAGTTGTGGGTGGGGTAGAGATTATAGGCGGCGCGGGCCGATGGAGCGGCCTTCGTGGCGGAGATGGAGGACAATGCCTGGCGGCAGGTTGTCTGCAGTCCACGTGCATTGGACGTGGTAGTCGGCGAAGGATTCGGGGAAGGTTTTGCCGTCTTTGAGGTTTACCTTGATGCCTTCGAAGAGGGTGTGGGCGTGGGCGCAGCCGAGGCGAGCTTCGCGTTTGTTTTGTTCGGCGTTGTTGGGGTGCTGGGTGCCGACGTGCTCGAAGTCGTAGAGGCCGCGGACGACCATTTCGCCGCGGGCGGCGGAGCGGTCGTGCTCGAACATGTGTAGGAGCGCTTGCCAGAGCAGGTCGAGGTCGGCTTGGGTGAAGCCGGTGCGCTCGGCGAAGGCAGGGGAGACGTAGCCTTTGGCGGCGTAGAGGGCGTAGGGGACGATGTGTTTGTTGCCCATGGTGCGTTCTTTCTTGGCATCTTCCTCCTTCGTCACGGCGCAACGCGTGATGGTGACTTCCAGGGGTGTGATGGGGTGGAAGGATTGGGCGAAGGTGAGTTGGACGGGGCCGCGCACTTGGCCGAAAGCGGAGCCTTTGAGCACGTCGTCGCCTGTGGAAAGGACGCCGCCGAAAGTGCGGACGTCGTAGAATTCGCGGCAGAGCCAGTTTTTGGCGGCTTCGGCTTTCTTGGAGTCGGGCGCGTCTTTGGGCAGGGAGTCTACAGCGGCTTTGATGCTGCGTTTTTGCTCGGTCTCAATGACTGCACCTTGTTTGATGAGGATGTTGTAGCCGTTGGCGGTGTCGCTGATGCGTGTGGGGGGGAATAGTTCGACATAGTTGCGGACTTTGCGTTTGAGGCAGACGTCGGAGACGATGCCGCGGTTGGTGTTGGGGTCGAGGCGCGGCAGGTTGCCGGCGTCTGGATCGCCGTTGGGGTTGCCGTTGGTGACTTCAAACAGGAGGAGGAAGTCGTGGCGGTTGGTGAGGGGGTGGTTGTTGTTCATGGTGTGTGTTGTTTTTTGTGGTTGTGGGTTAGGTTATTCGGCTAGGGGTTCGGGTTTGCCGGACATGGCGGCTTTGCGGGCCGCGTGGTCTTCGGCGGCTTGTTGGTAAAAGCCTAGGGCGAACCGGCCCTGGGCCTGGAGATCGAGGGTGCGAGGGAAGGCTGGCGGTTTGCCGGATTGTTGGGGTTTGAAGAGTGAGAGGATGTTTTGGATTTGTTCTTGTAGGAAGCGTTCGTGGCCGGCGAAGCGCTCGGACTTGCTGATTTTGTTGAGGTGGTGGCGGTTGAGCCGCAGGAGTAGGGGGAATACGCTGGCTGGGGAGACTGAGGCAGTGCCGAAATAGCGTTCGGCGACGCCTGGGCCTTCGAGTTTGTAGTCATGGGCTTTGTCCTGTGCGGCGGCGAGGACGGCGAGGAGACGACCGCAGTTGTAGGCTGGGTCGTCGGTGTCAGTGGTGAGTCGGGTTTTGATTTCCATGGTGTTGTTGTTTCGGTTTCGGTTGAGGATGAGTTTGAGGAGAGCAAATCGGCTCTCGTCGGAAAGGAGGTTGTAGTGTTCGTCGCGGGCGAGTCTGGAGTGAAGTTGGTGGAGGATCGGCTTGATGAGCGCGGTGGATGGCGCAGTGGCTTCGAGGGCGGCGCGGTAGAGTTGTGTGGGCACGTCTGGGGGCAGGTCTTTGGCCTCGCGAACGGTGGTGGAGGCCAAGCGGAAGATGGCCAGCGGGGGGATGGCTTCGTTGTCGGGCG
>JANWVL010000148.1 GCA_025056655.1 Candidatus Methylacidiphilales bacterium | reverse complement strand
CGGGCGGACGCTGGAGCTGGTTGGGCTGATCGCCAGCCGGGATATCCAGGTCTCGCTCGCCTCGTTGATCGAGGATGCTGCAGCGCGCAAGGCGCTCGGCAGCATCGGCGGGACGATGGTCAAGCAGGTCGTCACCGAGGTTGTTGCCTTGAGCTTCGCCGTCCACCACGGTGAGGAACGCGATGGCGATGAGCGGCTTACTGCTACTAACGACAACGGCGCTGCTGGGCAGCGGCGCAAAGTGCTGCTGAAGCGCAAGCCGACGGAGCAGACGCCTGACGTGGCGCAATCGTCATCAGGAGGGCAGTCATCAGGAGGGCAGTCATGATCGGAGAGCTGATCATGCCTGCGTTGGCCGTTGGCGTGGGCGGCGTGTATTGGGCGCATGCTAGGGGCGCGGGCGTGTCGCGGTTGCCGCTGCACGTCCTCGCTGGCGCGATGGTCGGCTACGCCTTCGTCGCTCTGAGCATGCACGGCTTGGGTTGGGGTGCGGCGTGGCGCGTCGGGCTTGCCTGCGCTTGGCTGGCGCTGGGCTGGGTGGATTACGCCCGCCGAACCGTGCACGATTGGGCGATCCTGCCGCTCGGCGCGTTTGCCGCCTTGTCGCTCCCGCTGCGGGGCGGCGATGGCATGGTGCTCGCCCTGGGCGTGATGGTGGCTTTGGCGTCGGCGCTGGTGCTGCGCTGGTCGCGCGGCGGGGTCGGGTTGGGCGATGTGATCGCGCTGCCTATAGCTGTGCTGTCGTTGGGCGATATGCAGCGCGTGCCGGTCTTGATCGCTGCATTGCTGGTTGCTGAGGTGTGGGCGCGCGCGGATCGCGAGCGCAGCGCGCCGCTGCTCGCGCCGTTGGGCGTTGCGGTGGCGTTGGGGGTGTTGATGTGATGAACAGATTTGAAAGCTCTACCCTATACGATCAGAAGCTTCGCGAGGACGTGCAGGGGATTCGCAGGTCTGGCTTGATCATCGCCGCGATGTATGTAGTTACGCTAGGCGTCGTCGGCGCATACGGGGCGCTATTTCCTCCTCCTAATCGGACATGGCTATCTGCCTTCTTTCCGGCTATCACTTCGGTCGCTCTGATATTCGCCGCGCTGATTCCGACTGGCCTTACCTTTCGGCTGATCCAAAGTGGGGGTGGCGAGCCGCGCGACTGGATCGCCTGGGCAAGCGTTGTGCTTGTCGCCGCATCCTCCGTGATCGGCGCGGTGGGCATGGGGCTGGCGCTGGTGGACTATCTATCCGTCGAGCCTCTGGCGCTCTTTGTTGTGCCTTCTGGCGCTGTACGTGCTGTGCTGTCGTCGGCGTTTGTGCGCGCCGACCACGAGCAGGGCAGGCTTGTCAAATCGTCTATCCCCTCCTCGATCGTCTTGGCTTGGAGCGCCGCGGTCGTTGCTCTCGACGTGGCGTTGAACGGTTTTCGCAGCGGGATATCGCAGTATGATTACATAATGGCGCTGACGTTCTCAATGGTGTTGGGGGCGTTCGTGCATACCCAGGATTTTCAAGGCACAATGGTCAGCAGACCGCTGACCGTCGCCGAGCAGGTGCTACTCTCCCTGGGTCAAGCTGTCGTCGTGTTTGCGGTTAGCTTTGCCTTTTCCCCTGGCCTCGGCCTCGTGGTCCGCTTTTTGGGGTAGTAGTGAAATGTCGGCTGAGTGGCTCTAGCCGAGGTGCTCCACTGCTCCGGCGAGGTCATCCCACGTCGGCGCGGTGTAGATGCGCGTGGCGTCCAGCCGCGCGTGCCCGAGCAGCGTTGCCACGCGCTCGATGCCGATGCCTGAGGCGATTAGGCGCGTGGCGAAGGTATGCCGCAGGATGTGGGGGGGGTGATGCGCTGCCCTGCCCGCTCGGACAGCTCGCGGAACAGGTGTTCGACTCCGTTGGCGCTCCATCGTCGGCGCTGCTGCGAGAGCCACAGCGCGTTGGTGTTTGGTTGCAGCGCCGCGCGCGCGTCCAGCCACTCGCGCAGGGCGGCGCGGGCGGTGCGGTTGAGCGGCACTGCGCGCGCGCGGTTGCCCTTGCCCGCTCGCACGCGCACGCTGCCGCTGCGCTCGCCGAGGACAACGTCGCCCACGTCCAGCGCCAGCGCCTCGCCGAGCCGCAGCCCCGTGTGCAGCAGCATCAGCACGAAGCTGCGGTCGCGGATCGGCCAAGCGGGGTTGCGTTCGGGATGCTGGCGTGTCAGCGCTGCGCGCTCGTCAAGCGCGCGCGGGGCTATGGGCTGATCCACGCGGATCAGGCGCAGGTCGCGGCGGGGTCGGGCTTACCCTGGGCGACGAGCTGACGCCCGAGCGCCTTGAGCGCCGCGATGTGCACGTTGATCGTGCGCGGCGCTTTGCTGCTGCGCGTGAGGTGCTCGACGTACGCGCGCAGGTCGGTCGGGGTGAGCGCCTCGGGCGCGATCTCTTCGCCGAGGCGCTCACGCAGCCAGCGCAGGCAGGCGCGCACGGCGCTGGCGTAGGCGCGGCGGGTGTGCGGCGCGCTGGCGTCGGTCATTTTCATTTCAGAACAAGTCGCCCAACTCGCGCTGGTCGCGAGTCGCCGTGATGACGCGCGAGCCGTCGTAGAGGCAGAAGTACTCGCGTGGGCGACCATACATCCGCCCGCTGTAGGCAATGCGGAAGACGACGCCGCGGGGAATGACGGCGACGAGCGGTCCGCCGCTGCCTATGCGCCCGGCGTGACCCTGCGCGATCACGCCGCGCACGAGCACGCGCCGCCGCTCTCGTCGGTGTGAGCTTTTCCGCTGCGGAAGCCGATCCCCGTCCGCAGGACGACGATCGCCTCGTCCTGCGTTGGCTCGCCGTCGGCGGCGATCAGCTTGGGGCGACCCGAGCGGGTCGTGCCGATCCGCGCACGGTACACGCGCGGCGGGCGTGGATAGCTCCATGGGCTGTCGTCCTTGATCGGTGTCGGGTCAATGCCCTCGACGGGCAAGACACCGAGCTCACGCCCGCGCCCGTCCTAGCCGATCAAGCTGGCGGCGATGGTGACGCCGGAGTTGCCAGGGCGAACGGCGCGACCTCAGCGCCGTTCTCTACGAGGCCGTTTGATGGGATGGTGTAGATAGGTATAATGAGTCCAGGGTTTGGGTTCATTTCCCTCACCTCTCTCCTTATCGCCCCAAATCCTTCCAGCTTTGCGCTCGCTGCCGAGCAGGGCAGCGAGCGCACTTTAGCTGGGATTTACGTGACAATACTAATTATTTACCGATGGTATTATATACATAACAGTTCGTGAGGAGTATATCTTATAAACACATATAAAACATGAAGCATCGTCAACATGTAACAATTGGAAATATGCACACACTAGAAACAGGCGGAAGAATTGGCTAGAGCAATCTATATCTTTAGGCATACTTATTAGTTCACCCATTCGTTATCATTATATCAACAACATAATTTATCAGTACAATTTATTTGTAATATTATAAATTTAATTTTAATATAAAGCAGAAGATGACTTCTCTAACATTATATTGATTAGATTGTATAAATCATGCTGAATTTAAAGATTGCGTTTAAATTTATACAAAGTCATTCTAGATAGCTGCAATGCTTTACTTATATGCTAGTAGTTTTTATCTATCTCAGCTTGCCCTTTCGTACTTGCTATGATTAATTTGTGTATTACTTTTTTGAATATATCCTCTTCTATTTCTTCTATAACAATAGCGTAAAAGCCTAGTAGATATGAATCATTTTCGCACGCAATAAAACATAGGCCTGCTTCCAATACATCTTTTTTTAGATTATTTTCACGGGAAAGGTTTTCAGTTAAATCTTTAGTAATAGACTTAAGGACAAGATTGAGTTGTTTAGATATTCTATTTTTTTTAAAATAGTATGGAAGAGGAGAGAACAATAAAATCTTGTTGTACTCATATGATAGATCACTTATGTATAATTCATCATCATATGCTATGACATACACGAACCATGGAGGGTGGTCTATACTAAAGGGTTGATAGATGGCTATATTGTCACTACGATAGATATTTCTATATCTATAATCATCTAAAAAATTCATTATTCTATGTGGCAATTCTTTCATATTATAATTTTAAGAAAGATTTTGGTCCAACAAAAGAAGCACATATCTCATTGGCACGAATAATAATAAAGTTTGAGTAATACAAGATAAATGCCGATGTAAACAAAAGTAGAGACGATAGGAATTGAGATAAATAATCTACGTGGGGATAAGGATTATGAGATAGTAAGATAAGTATGATAAATACATCACGTATGAATATATTTAAGGGTATCGCCTCAAACAATCCTTTACAAGAATAATATTGAGATAAGATTGTTAATATTAATAAAGCGACAGCCAAGACTAGGTTCTGGGCCATAGTTCAGTCCTGTTATTGATTGAATACTTTATATTACTGGCGCAATGATTGAATAGCTAAGTTAGCGATGGTATTTACGATTGTTTTTGCCATGAAGGCTAATAATAAAGATATTAAAGCAGAGATTGTCGTCATAATAAGGTCAGTTTTTGCCATTGAATTCCTCAAGAAAACATCACTATTGATCGCTTCGTCTAAGATCGTAGAAATAACTTTATACATAATTATGAATATTATTATATAAACCAATATATCAAACAATGCGCTGTTAATTTGCCCAAAAACGTTATCTATCATCCTTATAGCAGCGTCCTTTCCACGGCCACAACCGCTGCAAAGTATAGCGCATATAAAAAACAGAAAGATAAGGGATAATCTTTTCATGATACCCATAGTGGGGTGAGTGGGACTCGAACCCACATGTCATTAGACAGATGATTTTAAGTCATCCGCGTCTGCCATTTCCGCCATCACCCCGCTTGTTTTTATTATACCATATGTAAAACGCAGCTAAAATTATATCGAGTGTATAAACCAACACACTTATATCTTCCTGTGGATAGCTCTGATAACCCGGATGCGCTTGCTTGGGGGGAATGCCGCCGATTCCAGCATTGCACAAAAGACGCAACGAGCCTTGCAACTCTCCCATGATTTCAACAAGTAGGCGCTTTTCGGCCTATCTAGCTATAGTACAGATGCAACTCGATAAGGTTTAATTAAGCCGAATAAGCATGCAGTTGGTCTAACATAGCATGGTGGAAATATCAGGATAGTCTAAATTTAGGAAGAGCTTTGGAGTGAAAATTGATGAATCACGGCTATCGGTGCATTTGACTTATGAAATGTCACTTACAGAGCTTGCTCAGGTAAGCATGATAGTTTGTATGTGTGGGGGGCATTTAAATTATATTTTATTTAATTTATTCACAAATTCACTTATATCTTTTTATTTAACCCCCTATTCGGACTAAACTATTTTACTTCACGAATTACCTGTAAAGTAAAATCTCGTATTGTTCTTGATCTCTGTATACTATTTCATATATAACTCCTGTAAAATAGAGATAACGCGAAACTGTAATTTTTCCTTTATTTGTGCAATTTACATGTATTTCCTCAGAATTAATTGCAACCGTTTTACAATTCAAGCGATCTGCGACGAGGAAGGTATAAATAGGCAAAGATGGCCATACCTCATCTTTATTATATTTTATAAACCATATATCATCCCCCATTCGAATACCATCTTTGGTACAATGCATTTGTAACAGGATTGTACTATCAGATATCCATCTGATGGAATTATTTTCTTTCTCTATATTAATCCTTTCATAAGGACCGAATTTATAAGGTCCAACTAAATAAGGAGATATGACATAGCTAGAGACATTGATGGAATGACCTAAGGGAATACCATTACAAACCGTATTGATTGGATTGCTTTGTGTCTTAATCCTATTAGCTTCTGAGGCCAAAACCGGTTTTCTTATTGAAGTTGTCTGCTCACATGCAGACAAGAGCAGTATGACGAAAACGCCGAGAATTGATAAAATAGAGGGCTTTTTCATAGTTTTTTATAATATCCCTGCTGGGCAATCATTTTTAAAGATTGCCCAGCAGAATAATTCACGCATGCTCTAGTTTGCTAGGAGTATCGTCGGGTTCACTGATAGGAGTATCGTCCGAGGTAGAGATCTCGTCGGGTTCACTGATAGGAGTATCGTCCGAGGTAGAGATCTCATCAGATTCACTGGCTTGGATAACTTTGTTTTTCCTAGGACGACCCCGCCTGGACACTCCCCCCCAGACGATCTCATCTAGCTCAACTTCTTTTTTCGCTATCATGTTTGCTAGTCGCAGGTAGCGATAAGCAGTGGGGGGCTTCAAACCGTAAGTTTTCATCACCCATGTTACTCCACGATCAACGCGATCATGGCCACGCTCCATTTCTGCAATTATTTCGTTTAAGATCCGTTCGCGATCAAGCGATGAAACTCGAGTCTTTGTTGGACATCTTCGCACGTAAGCCTTGGCCCGTGTGATAATGGTGTTGAGTTCTTTTTCTGAGACGCCATTTTCACGAGCTTCATTCTTGATGCTTTCGATCGTATCATTTATTTCACCATGCTCTCTCATTGCATGAACTAACATGGCGAATGCACGCTGGGATGCGTATTTGTTAGTCTTCATTTTATCTTCCATCATACTCATGATAATACAGAAATATACCTATGTCAAGACTATTACGGCTATTCCCGACCATACTTTTATAAGTTAAACTTGGCTTTACGGTATACATGAGCGATAACTACAATGCTCCCTACGATGAAATTAATATAACTATATCACAGGCGAAATAAACATTTTAGTTACAATTTCGTGCTGTACTCCGAATAACCCTTGATTCTTTTTCCTGTAATGCTACAATCATAGGCATGAACAGAAAAGCTGCAGGGGATCTATTCCAGATCTTGATGTATATTCTCGGTCTAGCTGTCGCAGGAATAATCGCTGTGGTTGTCGTAAGATTTATAAATCTCTTTAATAGGAGAGCATCACAGGTCGAAAATATCTTCGGCACAATACCATAAAAAACAATGCAGGGCAGAAGAGGAGAAGGCCATAGCATATTAGCTATGGGCGTAGTCTTGTTATTTATGCTATCGGCTATAGGAGCGTTAGAATCTTCTGCCTATGTCATCCAGACTAGGATCGCAAATAACATCGCGTTAACTGGCGCGCTTAGCATTAGCCAGGGCGCTAAATTCGACGGAAATGGTCTGGCCATCTATGATAGTTGTGGCGAAGCTACGCGCGCCATATGCATGAATGTAAATTGTAATGACCAGGAGATCAGGGTAATCTGTCGGCCAGTTACAAAAGATATCAAAAGAGAGAAAAGCCGACACACCGGATATGATATATACGTTGTTCTGCCATTTAGATCGGTGACGCCATTAGGTCTAAGATGGTTTGGCGGATCTGTGGTAGGTTACAGCCCAGCAACTCTCTCCTACGGAATAGCTGAAGAAGAAGAATAGTTTGAATAATCATAATCGCGAACATCAATTTGCCAGTACTCAAAATCATCTGCATTTATCGTGTCCTGAAAAGATTTATCATTCTTCATATCGGCGTTTGCAAGCCTATACTTTAGCTTACACACTAAAATCATATCTCCATGTTTCAGCGAGACCGGTTCACGATTAAGTGCGACTTTAATTTGGCTAATATCCTCAATGTGCTTACACGTCGCTTCATAACCGATATAAGATTCTAACAAACCCATCTCATGAGCTTGACGTACTAATTCCACAAATTTATCTCGCGATATTCTTGCGGGATAGTACGCTAAATCAGGCTCAGGCATCATAGAAGAATTCATTAGTATCACCATGCTTATATCTTAAGAAGATATACCTGTCCTTTAAATGTTTGTAGTGATATGTAACAGATATCACGCGAATAATACCTTGTATTATTGCATAATTCAATATCTATGGGTAAATATAAAATTATGTCGATTATTTTGCGCTTATGAAAAATTAGGGAGTTTCTAAATCCAAATACTTGCGTAGTCCCGCGAATAGCTCTGATAACCCAGATGCGCTTGCTTGAAGGGATGCCGCCGATTCCAACATTGCACAAGGGCACAACCAATTGCAACAGCGCTTCCACACACCGCGAAAATCACCGCGTCCGTCGGCCTAAGTGAGCGAGAGCCCCCGCAATTCGGCAAGACTTGCTTCAACTGAATAGGTCTGCGACTTGCCCGGCGCAACTAGAGACTACCGCCACGGTAGTTCAAAGCGGCATACCCACTGAAGCCGTCAGTGCAATACTGACATGCGCATGGTGCTTGATCCACCACTGCTTGCAACACCCCTTCATCGCGGGATAGAGCATCTACCAGCTCATCACGCAGTGCGCGCCGGCGATCGACCTGCGTGATGAGATCGGCGCGTTTTTTACTCCCGACGAATGTGAACTGCTCTCAAGCTCGACGATGGGTTAGTCGTCGGTTGGGGGCTGTGGGATGAGGGCAGCCAAGGCACGTTCACCGGCGCACTTGACCTAGGTGGCTACCGATTACGCACTTGACACGCCGATGGCGCCCGATGCGTCGGAAGCGGTGGCCATCTAGATACATCTCGACGGCTTGGCCAGGATTCTAAGCGAGTAGCCGATTGGGTTGGGCTGAGGGGTGAAATGACGATTACAGACCTTGCACAGGTAGCGCTGGCTGTTGCTGTGATTCTTGCTTCATTTGACCACCAATTCGCTTATGTCTCTTTGGATACTTCATGTATTCTATTTTATTCACTGCCGAAAATTATGATTAGTTCTATAAATCTATATCCAATCCTCTCGTTTTGTTTTAAACATGCAACGTTTATCTATCACGCCATTAAAATAATGAAATATTCGATCAGTAATATACCCCAGCCTCTTTAATTTTTTTCTAATCTTGCTGCTGTATAATAATATAGAAGCATTCCTCGATAGCTCAATAGGCAGAGCACTCGGCTGTTAACCGAGGGGTTACAGGTTCGAGCCCTGTTCGAGGAGATAGAGGAGATATCTTTGTGTATCTTATGGTACATCGAGTAGTGAATGGTTTCTCGATAGTTGTCTATTAAATCAATTTACTTTAAACAGCTTGCCATGCTTAACAAATAAATAATTCTCCTATTAGATGTGGGCGTAAAAAAGTATTTTTATATCTTATATTTCATCGTAATATAAATTAATCTATTCAGTTAACTTCATTTCTTCCGTTGAAGTCCCTCTTCAAGATCAAGCTTGCTTTTTGGCTCATGCTAAAGATTGTTGCAAGCAGCATATCCATTAAAACTAGCGCTACCATAAAATATCTATATCTCCTCCATCACTAATATCTGTACTATCGTTTGATCAGTGAATGGATTGGTTATTTAATTAAGTTAAAAGACAATAGCATTTGCTAGACGCAATGATATATTTATATTGTGTGCAGAATACCGACGTGAAATGCTCTGTGTTCACTATTTTATCGTAATTCTAGCTTACAGATAATTATATATATAAGAAATTAAATAATGACGGTAGACATCGTCTAGTTAATTTTGGTGATTATCGTTTAATGGATGTCGCCAGTAATTTCATTTTTGTAGTTTATTTACCAGGACTTACGCATCAGGAATTTTAAGGTTCTGTGCGGTGCAAGCCAGCACCGTGAGCAAGAAGTCGTCGCTGCGCGCCGCGCGCAAGCGCCTCGCTTTGATGCGCATTCATCCTCCTCACCAGACTGCCCACTCCCCAGAATACTCAACGCCACCCGTCGCAACGCAGCAAAGTCCTCTGCGCTGTACCACTTACGCACCCGACTGAGGTCTTCGCCAAACACCACATCCAAGGCACAGTGCTGGCTGTTCTCAATCCGCCAGTAGGCACGCACCGCGCGCGCAAAGGGGCTGACCCCCTGCTTCAGGCTAATCGAAGCTCACCTGTTCACGCTCGCTCTCCCCAAGAGCGTCGCCAGCGACGCACAAAACTAACCGCGCCTAGTTTCGGCCATGCATCCACCTGTTGAGCGAAATAGCTCAGATACTCCGCATCAGCAACCAGCCAGCATTCGCGTCGGTCGCAACGCCCGTGCCCGCGCTCTTCGGTGTGCAAGTATTCATGCTGCGCCTGACGAATCCCCTCAGGCTGCTCACGCTGCCAAGTCTGCTGCAGCGTCTCAAACAGCCGCGCATGATTGCGCTTCAAGGCAAATACATACTCGCCCCGCGCTCAGTAATGGCACGGGCGTTGGGCTTTTGCGCGTGTCCCGCATCGGTCACCATGACGTGACCGCGCAGCTCAACCTGCGCCAACATGTTGGGCAATGCCGCAATCTCATTGCCGGCTGCTTCCGCGCGCACCACGTCCTGTGCTAGCACGACGCCCGTCTGGGTGGCGTACATGGCCTGTACAGGCCATACAGGGTCACCATCTGTAGGGTGGCTTGGCCTGTGCGCCGCTCAGCGCTACCGCGCAGCACCTTGCCGTCAGCGGCAAGCACCTCTTCTTCGCTCAGCTGCAGACACTAGCCGCTTGCATCGCCGCCAGCCAGTCCCTGAAACAGCGCTGGATGCTGGCAAACGGCAAGAAGACAAAGACGCGTCGAAAGGTGTCGTGGGCTGTTCGTGCCGTATTCATGCTCGAACAGCTGCCGACGCAGGGCAGGGCGGGCTTGCCCGAAGGCAGCAATGTCCAGCCAACTGTCAGCGCCACCGACAACGGCCATGGCGGCGAGGACGACCACATACCACAACGGGTAGCGCTTGCCGAGGTCGCGGCGGAAGTCCTGGATTTGCTTAGCGTGCTCCGCGAGCAGCTCGATAGCCAAAGGGGTCTCGTCGCTTAGACCTTATGATCACCTTATGTGGTGCGTAAGCCCTGGCCTGATTAAGCCCTGGCCTGATGTGGATGAAGCGCAAGCAAAAGACGGAGATAGGGTAGATTTCTCGTTGCTCAATTTGAGCCTTGAGGCGTGGTGTAGAGGCCTACCACGCTGCCCTGTCAAGGCAGAGACCGCGGGTTCGAATCCCGTCGCTTCCGCAGTCGTCGCATGCGCCGTCCTGCTTGGGACGGCGCAGCCTTTCAGTTAGGCCAGTGGCCGAGTACTTGCTCGGCAGCGACAAGGTCGAGCAGGGTTCGGCGAGCGTTGGGGGATGAACGATGCCAGTAGGTCAACGTCGCTGGTGGGGGATAAGGTCGTCGCGCAGGGCAGAGCCGAACAGCCGCAAGCACTAAGCGATGGGTTGGGGCGTCAGTGTAGCTACATTGCTGCGACGGGGTGGCAACGAGGTGATATACAGAGGGCAGAGGTGAAGGCACATGGTGCAAGTTGTGCTTGAGGAAGCCTAGGCGAATCTGCCTGCACTGGTCGAGGCGGCACGGAGGGAGAAGAGGCCGTCATCGTGACCGAGGACGGCACTGCGCTGCATTTGTCGGTCAGGAAGCACCGCCGACGATTCGGCAGCGACAAGGACATGATTTGGATGCCCGACGATTTTGATGCGCCGCTGGAGGACTTTGAGCCATACATGTGATGAAGGTGCTGCTCGACACTCACACCTTGCAGGAGCGGCGCCTTGCCGTATGAGTATGTGCCGAGGGCGCGGCGGATGCCGGCCATGGTGGTGCGCATGACAGGGAGCTTGACAGGGTTCGGGACGCGGAGGGTTTCGTAGCCGTTGGCCCGGCAGAAAGTGTCGAATTCGCGCCAGGCGGTGGCGTAGGCGCGGTGGGTGGCATCGGCTTTGGAGGCGAAGAGGAAGCGTTCGAGCCGGGCGCACAGGGTGGGATCTGCGGGCGATGATGGGTGATCGATAAGGTGTCGGTCATGGCGTTTCTCGTGAACGACAAATGGCAGTGTTATCAATCGTTGACAAGGCAGATTTGCTCTCGGCAGAGGGTGAGGCTTGTCGCGAATGGAGTGTATGATCCACCCATCGCTTCCTCAGTTGGCATACTTGCCGCCTTGAGCAAGACGGAGCAGTCTTCCACCGGCACAACCTCGACAATCTGCTATGCGTCTGGACCTACAATCACACGCTCGAACAGGCTCGACACGATCATCTGCTGCTCTTTGCCCATCGCTGCGTCCTAGACTTCCGCCATCTCCTTCAAAAGCCTCATCACCTTCTGCCACTTTGATTGTGCTTTACCGAGCCTAATTTAATTTAAAGTCAGCCTTTGGAGCATGTCTCAACAATTCGGGTTGAGGGACAGCCTCCCCGCATGGGAGATGATGCCCTATCACCCTCTGCCGCTGACAAACACAGGCGGCATGGCGAGGCAGCTAGACGTGGCGTTAGTCAAGTTGCCATTTCTGGAAGACGCAACGCCTCTACTACGCGAAGACCGATCGCCTGTTCCGCAGTATGGAAGCCCAAGTTGACGGCTTCAAGTTCTACTTTGATGCCTCTGCGTTGGAGCATAAGAAGGCGAACGAGAAACGCGAGCTAGTATTTGAGTTCAAGGAGATACGCCAGAGCGATGGCGCGCTGGTTTTCACAATGACTTACTCGGAACGCGGTAGGCAAACTGACCTAGTTGAAATCCGCCGCCAAATCCGCAACGCACTTGGACTCACGCGCTACACCGACGCTGTGCCTTCCGAGGCAACGCTGGAGCGGGCATTCCGCGTGTTCGAGCGGCAAAGTGAAGTGGACTACTTCCTCTGCAAGGACGCGAAAGGCTTCCTGCGCGAGCAGTTTGACCTGTGGCTGTGGCAGTACCTGCTGGGCAAGCCAGGCGAGGAGCCGAACACAGAATGGACAGAAGCGCGTCTCAAGCAACTGCAAGCGCTCAAGCGCGTTGCGTATCGCGTGATCGTCTACATTGCTGCGTTTGAGGATGACCTGGTCAAAATCTGGGAAAAGCCCAAGTTTGTGCTGAACAGCCACTATGTGATTACGCTGGACAGGATTGTGGCGCGTGAAGGGGGTTGGAAAGTGCTGGATAAGCTTTTAAAGCACCAGAATATTGATCGGCAGGTGCAGGAGTGGCGCGAGCTGGGCATGGTGGATGACACCTTTACGCTTGTGCAGCTTGTTGAGCAAGACCTGATGTGTGGGCGTTGGCTCAACCCGCGCTATCAGTATTTGCCAGTTGACACGCGCTACTTCAAAGATTTGGAGCTGTGGATTCGGGGGCTGTTTGACAATCTTGATGATGCGCTGGACGGCTGGCTCATCAAAAGTGAGAACTATCAGGCGTTGAACACGATTTTGCCGAAATGGAGGGAAAAGGTGCAATGTATTTACATCGATCCGCCATTCAATCTGGGCAAGAAAGCTGAGTATGACTACGAAGTGAATTACAAGGATTCCACTTGGCTAACCATGCTTGAAAACAGGCTGATGATCGCTGGCGAAATGATGTCAGTCTCACGCTCGATATTCTTTAGGGTTGGTCATGACGGAAACATGCTTGTACGATTGTTAATGGACTTGGTCTTTGGGCGCGAAAACTACAGAAACGAAATAATAGTTCGTCGTGCAGAAGAATCGAAAGGAGAGTTTACTAAGCAATTTGATAGTATCAAAGGACTCACTGTTAACTACGACAACTTGTATTGGTACTCCAAGAACGCGGAGACAAGGTTCCCTCACATTGTCAAACCTGCGAGTAGTAAGCATGCTAAAGCTCAGTGGCACTCCTTCTGGAAAGCAGAGGATCGTCCGACATTGCGATATCAGTTGCTTGGAGAGCTACCACAAAAAGGGCAATGGATGTGGGAAAAGCACCGTGCACTGCGCGCGGTAGAAAACTACCAAGAGTACTTAAAAATGGCGCAGGCAACGGGGTAGAGCTTAGAGAACTACTGGGAGCGTACGGGTAAGCGTTTAGAGTTCATAAAGAAAGAGGATTGGGGGATTGGAGCTGTCAAGTACTGGATACCGCCTCGTGAAACAGTGGTTGTGGACAACAACTGGTTAGACATAAAGGGTTACTCGAACAAGTGGAGATTTAAGACAGAGAACTCCGAACATCTCCTGTATCGCGTGGTCGGCATTGCCTCGCAGAGAGATGTTTGCCTTGATTTCTTCGCTGGCTCTGGAACAACCGCAGCAGTCGCCCACAAAATGATGCGTCGGTATATAGCGATTGAGTTTGGAAATCATTCCGAGACTGTGCTGTTAAGGCGCATGAAGTCTGTTGTGTACAAAGAACAATCAGGTGTATCTGCGGAACCAGGTTGGAAGGGCGGAGGTTTCTTCAAATACTACGAACTCGAACAGTTTGAAGACACGCTGCGGCGCACGCACTATGCAGACTATGACCCGGTCACGCCCAACGAACCACTGTGCTACCTGTTCCTGCGCGATACCAAGCAAACGAATGTGCTTCAAATAAAGGACAACGCCGTGCAGATATATCTGGATCGGTTATACCCAAATATCGACCTTGCTGAGACCCTCTCCAACCTGCAAGGCAAGCCGATCCAGCGGATCGTTCCTGACCTCACTGACCCAACTCGTCATGGAAAGGTGGTCTTTACAGACGGCAGCGAAGTGGATTTACAAAATCCAGATTGGCGTCTTATTAAACCGCTTATTTGGTGGTGAGCTCATTGGTGCGATAAGGAGCTGCGCTGCCATTTACACTTACTAAGGCAGAGATAGGGGAAGAAAGGGGTCATAAAACTGCAGGCGTCCGAATGTCGCCCCTAATGCCGCGACGACGACACAAACGGAGCTGATTTGCCGTTGTATCGATTCTGCTGCAGCTGATGGCGGAAGCTATACACTCGTCGAGCTTGCCCGAAACATGGACAAATCTGGACGTGGAGACCTTCTCACACACCAAAGCGATGCGCAAGTATCAGCAAGCCGCCCTGCGCAATGCACGCAACATCTTGTGGAAGTACTAAGAAGACTTCGTCGTCTATCAGCGCGACAATCAGCGCGACTAGCTGCTTACAACCAACGAATGGCGCAAAGCGCTTCTCTGGCAGTGGTACAGAGACAACGGCGTCGACGAACACACAATGCGCCTCGAAGCGAGCAAACTGAACCCACGCTTCCTGCAGCTACTCCGCGAACGCTATGACCTCAAAGGTGACTCCTACGAACCGTTCATCAACCGCATGAATATCTGGATGGCGACAGGCAGCGGCAAAACGCTGGTGATTGTGAAGCTTATCGACATGCTCTGGACGATCATCCAGCACGGCGAGATACCCCCCCACGATATTTTGTTCCTGACGCACCGCGACGACTTAATTGAGCAGCTTCACCGCCATATCGACGAGTTCAACGCGGCGCAAACTAACTTTCGCATCAGTCTGTACAACCTGAGCGAATACGACCTTGCTAAACGGATGTACCCATCACTGTTTACACAGGTCGAGGTGACAGTGTTCTACTATCGCGTAGACAACCTCAGCGACGAGCAGAAGGAGAAGATAATTGACTTTCGCACATATGAGAACGATGGGCAGTGGTATGTGTTGCTGGACGAAGCGCACCGAGGAGACCGAGCTGAGTCGAAACGGCAGCACATCTATTCCATGCTCTCTCGCAATGGCTTCCTGTTCAATTTCTCGGCGACCTTCACCGGCCCGCACGACATCGCCACAACCGTTTACAACTCCAACCTGTCGGAATACTTTACGCAGGGCTACGGGAAGCGCATCGTCATCCTGCAGCAGGAGCTGAACGCTTTTCGCGATAAGCAGGATTTCACTGGTGAAGCCAAGCAGATAGTGGTTCTGAAGGTGTTGATGTGCCTTACGCTGATGCGCCATGCCTAGTTTATTTACCCCTTTGCTTTGCCTTATATTCAATAAGTGATATAATCTGTCATAGTATGCGCACGTTAATGGGAAGTTTACTCATGGCCGAAAAAGATGAGCATTATTTAAATTTTATCGCCGACAGATATTTTTCACATGAAAAGTCTTCGGCGGAATATAGAATAATTCTTTTTTACCTCCTCAAAATGTTATATGAGGAGAAGTTATCCGTTGACTTGGCTACAGAGTTGTTCAAACGATTGAAAGGCTTAAAAGCTTCACCTGTTCCTAACATATTCTCAAAATACTCTGTTTATGATGATAATGAAACGAGGGCTAAAGCTTATGTTGAATTATATAAATCTGGTGTTTTAGAGTGCAAGCATAAACTCTTTGACCTTATTAAAAGTTGTGACGAACATACTAGATATAACATCATAGATTATATATTGAGCCGCACATGTATTCAAGATGTTTTTGAATATTACGGATGCGTAGAAAATATAAAAGCAGAGAGCGAAGATATAAAAATAATTCTTTTGTCGCATATATCAGATCTTAATTTATTGCGCCACATGGATTTTGTATTATCCATGCTTCGCGATGAGAACCGATCCGTCAGGTTTTTTGCAATGAGATGCGCCCTGAAACTGGATAAGAGCATGGCAGATCAATTAATCGATATCGCTATCCGCGATGATTATGAAAATATAAGAAAATTTGCGATCTTATATATCGGCGCGCTTAAATACTACAAAAAGTTACACGAGATTGAGCGTATTTTAGAAAAAGAAGATGAGCACACAAGTGTAATGGTAGCAGCCATACGATCGCTATGTCGTTTCGAACGATTAAATAATATAGATAAATTAAAGCAGTTTATCAATCATCATAATGAAGAGGTTCGATCAGCTGCACTTTTTGCCCTTTTGCATTTTCATTTAATCACCCCGGAAGAAGCTATAGAAATAGCAAAGCAGAATAAATCAGATCATTCTCAACTCTTAATTCTTCAACTGTTCGTGAGGAAATATCCCCAGCTCTTACCATCGCTTTTATCATCTATGGAATTTAAAGATAAACCGAGGACTTGTTCTTATGTTGTAAAATTAGCCGATCGAACACAAGAGCTATGGTTAATACCATATCTGAATAAAATAAAACAAGTTGATCCACATAATAATGGATTCTATGCTGACTTAATAATACATAATTTAATGAATCATCCATTGGCACCGCTTCTTGATGCCCTAATTCTTGGAAAATACGGGGATTGGTATCCACATATCTTGAGAATTTATAACAAGATCAATCCAGAATATAAGAAGATCATAGATGAATTTCTTCTGAGCCGACTATCACTTCACGATGAATTTGAAAGAAGAAGATCAATTGACATACTATGTAAATTTAACCCAAAGCTCATAAGATGCTGTATATCTAATTCCATATCCGGCAAAGAAGGAGAAAAGAGTGATTATATATTCAAAAGGGAAGATGTATCTTACTTGATAAGCAAAATAAATAAAGAAAATAAAGAGATATATCATGACATAATCAAGCACATCGCGCTTGTGTATAGGAACGATGAGGACATAATATTGAAATGTTTGGACGCTATGATTTACCTTGATGCTAAAAAAGCATTGCTTTTTATCGAAGAAATCATTTTAGATCAAGATTATAAAGAAGATATCAGAGCGAATCTCATCCGATATTTAACCGAATTCATGTCTAATGATTTTTTGCCTTTTATTGATGCTATCGTTAATCAGAATAAACACTTTCCTTTAATTATGCAAGCATGCCTCGAATTTCTTATTTGTCTTAAAAATAGAGATGCTTATTTTTTTATATTAAAAAACACAGACAAGTTTTTAGATTACATCAAGAAATACGACTATATAAAAGACAATGACAGTTTAATAGATGATAATGCTTTTTTAATTGCCTCTTGTGTTTTTATTAAACAAAATCAAGAGAGGTTCTATGATGTTTTGGAGGTTTTTAAATATCTTGTGCCTCATAAAATGAGCGCCTTCTTGTACTGGGTTATCCAAAACATGCCTGAAATAACAATAAGAAAATCCGTTTTAGAAATAATCATGAGGTAAGAACTTATTGATCTGTCGAGTACTTGATTTGATTATATATTTCACGTTGCAAATGAATATAATGAGTTTAGGCGTATACTTTTTTATTTAAATATTTAAGCTTCTGTTAACTATTCATGGCTTGAAATAAAAAATGGCGCGCTAATGTTTGTTATAATAGTACCATGGAAATGAACGATAAAATTACCGTTGTGGCTTTAGATCGTAATCCCAAAACACATCCCTTGTTCAAACTTAATATCTGTGAAAAGACGTTGATTTTATTCGCCAAGAACTATCATGATTTAGCAAAAAAGGTATTAGATATTATCCCGTCTTGCATTCTGATAGATTTAGGGAATCCGGAGATTAAAAATATCGCAGCCGTCCACGAAACAAGAAAAGAAACATTATCGCCATTAATTGCATACAACGATGTAACGAATGAGGATGAGATGATATCTTCTATTAATTCAGGCGCTGATTTATATCTTAAACGAGATATCAGCGCCCAAGAATGGTTGGCAAGAATTTCAGCGTTAGTTCGAAGATCCAGAATCGAACATCAAGCTAAAGATCATATCATTCGGTTGAGTGATAATCTCGCTATTAATATAAGCAAAAATATCGTGATAAAAGACGGCGTCACTCTTCCGCTAAGAAGTAAAGAAAGAGATGTGTTACTCTATCTAATGAAAAATGCTAACAGGTATGTCCCAATAGAGGAAATTTTAGCTAACGTCTGGGGATATTTAAAAACAGATAAACCCGAGTATGTGCGTCTATACGTGACTTATCTCAGAAAAAAACTTGAACCCGACCCTTCGAAGCCTCAATATTTATTAACAGACAAGGGAGTTGGATATATGCTCAAGGGCATTGGGTCCAAAACTAGAAAAGTGATAGGACAGACTTATTAACGATATCAATTCTGACTCGGCATAATGCTAGTATCTAGCATACAATATTAAACATAACTTTATTCGCGCGATAATTTGTCTAGCCAAGCTTAAAATATAAATATGAGCAAGAATATGATCGTGAACGCGAATACGCATAATATTATGGATTCGGCTCCTCCAACGCAGCGTAACTTATACCATTCTCCATTAGATATAGGTCAAGAATATGAAATGCATTACCTCTCACATGAAAAGATCCAGAGAATTATCGAAGCTTTATGTGAGATATTGATTAATAATGGATACGTTAAAAATGCAGATCCATATACTGTCTATGTTATTGTCTCTAACGCAGTACATCAATTGATCAGCGAAAATTGTGAAATCAGAGATAGCCTAGTCTTTCTTGCTGACAATCCGGATGCTTTCAACCCAAACTCTAATTCACTTATAGACTATGAAATCGAGCTGTTATTGATATCCTTGTCAGATATCATTAATAAGCAGAATAAAATAGGCGCTGAGTGCGATAATATGGATTTAAGTTGTGGATGTTGCAGATAAAAGCAATCTCTTGTTATGTTTAAATTCTAAAGCTTGAGAAATGCCACATTGATGGGTATAATATAAAGTATGAACGGCAGAAGAATTGCTTTAGTTGTATTTCTTCTGGTTAGCGCGCTCATGCTAACCGGATGCTTCTCAAGAATCGAGAACATCATCCAGCAGTTCGCAATACAAGGCATACGCTTGATGATCTTCGTGGCTGGTGTCTTGACCGCCGTCGTGGTAACCTATCAGGGTGTCACCACAATCGCACAGAGCGCGCTGAACAACAGCCAAGCCATCGCTCGGCTGATCATGTCCATCGGAATCGCAATCGTCGGCCTTGCCGTTGCCATCATCGGGCCATCCGTCATACCAGACGTTGCTAGAGAGATATCTACTGGCAGCGGTAATATTCAATTCTATAATCCCATGAAACCATGACGCATTCTTATAGGGTTAAATTAAATGAATCGTGAAACTATCCCATTCCCTGAGAGGCTGAAAATAAGTCCTTTCAGATTAACAAAGGATATCAGCCTCAGGGAAATTATTATTCTAGGTGGAGCTTTATTTTTTTGCTTTGTCTCTTTCTTTATCTTAAAAGATATTCTTGGATTTTTTATAACCGGATTGATTGTAGTCGGAATAGCTGTTTCTGCGCTTTTAATTGCATTAGTCCCCATACGTGGTTATCATGCAGAGCATTTTATAATTATATATTTAAGATCAAGAACAAAACCGAGGAAATATATTCACAAAACAGCTTTCCCAGAAACCCAGTATATTGCAGAAGAACAGCCAGCACCTTCATCTCAGCCACAGAAACCCCACACTTCTCATCAAAATACCGCTGACGTGTCTGCTACTGTAGCCTATGCGGATAAAAATATTAAATTATATCCGGAGAAAGAAATTAGCTTTGATCCTTATGTGGCATTTCTGGTTTCAACTTGTTTCTTTGTCATCCTAGGGCTCTCTTTTGTCTTGATTGTATTGATAGATAGATGAATATAGAATGTCGTCAAAAATGATGCCACTTTTCATAAGCTCTTCTGAAATGATACGATAACATAACCTCCTGGTTTCTATACTCACAGGTTTCGATATAAATAGTTTTACTTTCGTAGAAGGCTTTATTTCAGCCCAACGTGTCGTTTTATAAGACATTCGCCCTTGATTGATATGTGAATAAGGCATATACCCACCCTGAAGAATTCGAGCCACTTCCTCTGCCATATCGTCAATTGGCATTCGCATTAAGTGCCGTTCTACTATATGTTCATATCTCTCAATGAAATCTCTTCCAACTGAAATGGCACTGCCTATTAAATAATAAATATTCTTTAATTTATCTATGTTTTCTATGATTAACTCTTCAGGGCAATCGTGTAAGTACCCATGCCGATACATCTCTTCACTGACCTCATCTAATCTCTCTATATCATTAGATATATACTCGATCAAACCTTTTTCATCTATGCCATTTTCCTTGACAAGATAAATATCTTGAGTTAGTCCTCCTTTAGTATAATCGTGTTCAATTTTATTTTTTGTTACTACTCCTGCTTTTCTTAACCAATCTCTTACATGACCATCGATCTGATTAAATAAAAAATCATCATCGTATTCTCCACTTATTTTACGCTCAATGATTGGTTTGATTATATTATAATTTTGTATTAAGAAATCTGGACTTAATCTCATATTCATAATACGCGGCATATTTTCATTCAAAAATGATGTCTCGTATCCACCGATAAGCTCTAAAAAGATAGCATCCACTACTTTATTTTCGGCCATGAAGTCATGCGCTTTTTTAAGCAAAAAATCTCTTTTTATTTGAGCGCGTTTATTTAAAAAGATGACAGCATCTTCACTGTCTCTCACTAAATGGATCCACACAGATTCAGCAGCTTCTTCAGATAATAGATCGGCACTTTCTATCGCACAACGAATGCAGATATCGGCAAGATCATTTTTACGATCAGATGAGGCGCTGATTTTGATTACGTCTTGAATGAGCTCGTCAATATAATCTATCTTGATCGTCATCGGCGAGAAGAGATATGCAGAAAAGCGATATAATAATGGAATGGAGTAAATATATTTATCAACAATGTGTGGATAAATCCTCGATAATATCGGTAGAATTAGCACTTGTTCTTCAGGCGTCATGCATGATAATAGGTTCAGATAATCTTGGTAATCATGCAACCAGTAGCGCGCCCCTCGATATCTCCATATCGGTGGCATCTGCATGGTTAACCTTTGAATATGATTATTATAAGATATCACGCTTTCGATGGTAAAATCATGATATTTTTTCTGTAGAGATCGATCCTCTCCCTCGTCAATTAATAATCCTTGATAATAATCATAGAGTTTCCTAATTGAACCTGTCATGTTGATTGAGTCGCTCATTTTCTGTTGTTTACTACTGGAATAATTCCCAGATCCATCAAATTTGTATGTGGGATGTATACAAATGCCGTTTGATCCTTGTATAAGATACGCGCCCATCGCAAATCGTGTGTGTATCCCGTGACCGACATCTTATCATCTTGCATGATAAAACCTACAATCTTGCTTCTGTTATCTGGTAGTTGATAGACCGTAAGCTTAGCTACAACTGATTTTATTATAGGATATTGCGTATTTTCTGTTTTAGTATTATTCGATGTGAGAGTATGATAAGATCCATCACACGTTGGTATGGAAGACAAAAACTTAGAATACATGAATCCTGTTTTACCTCCTATTTTTACTTGATACCATAATCCATCAGAGGTCACTCCCGTCACACTAACCTCTTCTCCACATTGATATACGCCTATAATTGGACTATTGAGATTTGGCTGTTTTCTAAAATTCAACCTCTTTACATTAACATAGAAAACAACATTTCCTTGTCCAAATGCCCTATCATGATATAGTAAAAAAGATGTTAAGATAATCAGACAGAAGGCTCTCCAAAATTTAAGCATAGGCATATTATACTACCCCATAAATCAAAATAGCAATATAGAAGTAAAACGATCCAAAAAGTATTTGAGATTAGATCCACCCTGTCTCTAACCCGAATTTTCTATATTATGCACCACGTAATTAGGCGCAGATCCTACTGAATGATGTTTTTGCAGCCAATGAAGCTGCCTAGAAATATGGCCAGTCTGGAAAATTTACAGTATGTGCTGATGATTTTTCATCATGAAATAAATAACAGACAACTTATCTCGGCATAGCAGTATCATCACGACATACTCCCATACTTCTCTATCACTAGGCAGGTTACGCAGTTATCCCACACTCTATTGGAGAAACACACCTTACTTCTAGAAGTTAACATCTCTGGTGAGTGCGATGATAGTGTCAAATCTGCGTGCCTCCTTTACAGGAATGCCTAGAACCAAGTACCTGCGTAGTCCCGCGGATAGCTCGCATAACCCAGATGTGCACGCTTTAACAGCTGCTGCTGATTCCAGCATGGAACAAAGGACGCAACCGACCGCCGCAACTCTTCCACACACCGTGAAAGGCACCGCGTTCGTCGGGCTAAGCGTGGTAGATCGTGCAGCAACTCGGCGAGATCTGCCTCAACCGAACAGGGCTGCGACTTGCCAGACACAACTCGATGTTGCCCGCCGCGTCGAAAGCTCGCTCATGTTGGATTTTTTAACTCCTTGCGGAGTGAAAGCATGGTAGTATTAAGATTGAGAATGCGTTCGGGTGAAGTGACGCAGATCGGATTAGAACTTCACGACCGTTTTACGCGCGGCGAGAGTCTGACACCAGAAGAGCAAGCAGCCCTACAAGCATGGTATGTGCAGGAGCAACAGGATGAGCTCCATGCGCTGAATCTGAGCCCTCAGCCCGATATCGTCGCGTTGCAGGACCAAGTGCGCCGGACTTTGAAGCAGCTGGCGGAGCTGCTGACAACGATTGATCGGCTAGAGGCAGAGAACGCAGCGCTGCGGCAAGAGAACGCGCACTTGCGTGCGCAACTCGCCAAACGCATTGCTCAGCAGCAAACTGCATGAAGTTCACCATGGCTGGGCCTATCTGGCCTCTGAACGTGCATGGCGTTGACAGCATCGCAGCGAGAGTTTGTTCGTCGTCGCGCCGCCTTTCGGTATGAGTATTGTGGTGTCAGCGAACTGGAAGCATGTGGAAACCTCACAATTGACCCCTTCGTTCTGCAAAGCCAGGCTGGACAGACGATCCAGAAAACTTGGTCTACTCCTGCTCATGTCCCAATCGTTACAATGGCGACTATGCTCCTATCAGCCCTAATGACCCCCATCTATGGAACCCACGCGCCGAGCTCGCCGGGCATCACTTCTTCGAAGGAGAAGACGGTCTGCTGTATCCGCTGACCCTAACCGGATCGTTCACCATCAGCCGTCTACAACTCATTCGTCCTGCGTTGGTGCTGCGGCGTCTGCAGCAGCAGCAACAACAGGCGGCTGAAGCGCTGCAGAGGAAATACCAGCTAATCTTGCAGAGCTATGACCGGCTCGCCAGACTGCAGCAGGTACTCATTCAAGAACAGCAGGCGCTCCTTGCAGAGCAAGGCAGGCTGCTTAGGCAGTTGCTAGGCGATTAAAGAATGTAGCGCTAGCGAATCCAGCCCTTGCTCTTCCCGAGTGCTTGACGGTACACCGGTGTGGAAGCGTTGCCACGATCGGTTGGGCTGCTGAAACCGACGGCAGCGCCTCAACTAAGCGCCTCCGAGTTATCCGAGCTACCTGCAGGACTAGGCACATATTTGGCTTTAGGCACACTGTCCTTTATCAATTCTGTAACAAGGCCCTAACCATGGCTTACGCATCAAGAATTTTAAGGTTCTGCGCGGTGCAAGCCAGCACCGTGAGCAAGAAGTCGTCGCTACGCGCAAGCGCCTTGCTTTGATGGCGACTCCCCCTTCCTCATCCTCAGACTGCCCACTGCCAAGAATGTTTAATGCCACCCGTCGCAAACGCGGCAAAGTGCTCTGCGCTGTGCCTAGTGCGCACCCGACTCAGAGCTTCGCCAAACACCACATCTAACGCCCAGTGCTGGCTGGTCTCAATCCGCCAGTAGGCGCGCTCCGGCGCGCGCAAAACGCTTGACCTCTTGCTTCAGACTGGTCGAAGCTCACCCGTTCACGTTCGTTCTCCCCGACCCGTCGCCAGCGGCGCACAAGACCAACCGCGCCAAGATTCGGCCGGGCATCCACCTGCGGAGCGAAATAGCTCAGATACTCCACATCAGCAACCAGCCAGCATTCGCGTCGGTCACAACGCCCGTGCTCGTGCTCTTCGGTGTGCGAGTATTCATGCTGCACCTGACGAAACCCCTCGGCTGCTCGCGCTACTAGGTTTGCTGCAGTGCCTCAAACAGCCGCGCATGATTGTGCTTCAAGGCAAACACATATTTGCCCCCGCGCGTGGTGATGGCACGGGCATTGTGCTTCTGGCGTGCGCCGCATCGGTCACTACGACGTGACCGAGCAGCTCGACTTGTGCTGGCACGCTGGGCAACGTGGCAATCTCGTTGCTGGCTGCTTCCGCGCGTGCCACTTCCTGCGCTAGCACCACGCTTGTCTGAGTGGCATACATGGCCTATACAGGCCATACACGGTCACCCTCTGCAAGGCGGCTTTGCCTGTGCTCTGCTCACGACTGCCGCGCAGCACCTTGCTGTCGGCGGCAAGCCCCTCTTCATCGATCAGCCGCAGACGCTAGCCGCTTGCATCGCTGCCAGCCAGTCCCTGAAACAGCGCTGAATGCTAGCAAACGGCAACAGCACAAACACCTGCCGAAAGGTGTCGTGGTCAAGGGTGTCTTGGGTCGTGCCCAAACAGCTGCCGACTCAAGGTAGGGCAAGCTTGCCAGAAGGCAGCGACGCCCAGTCAACGATCAGCGCTGCCGACGACGATAAGGATGGCCATATGCCACATCGGATAGTGCGCTTGCTGAGGTCGCGGCGAAAGTCTTGGATCGGCCTGGTGTGTTTGAAGAGCAGTTTGATAGCTGGAGGTATCTCGTCACTCGTGCCGGATTATCAGCTTATGTGATTCGTAAGCTCTGAGGCCCTAACCGATACCAGTATTACAAGCAGCATGGAAGCAATATAATACTTTGTATACCTTCAATGAATTGGAGGAGTATTTGTTCAAAAAAATAGCGGAAGATTTTCTCCTCTAGGTTGATCTAGCGTAGAAGTAGCATATAATATTATTGGTATGAGAGATATACGAGGATTAAGGATATCTTTAGCTAGCCCAGAAAGCATCCTTTCACTTTCACACGGCGAAGTGACAAGCGCAGAAACAATTAATTATCGTAACCAGCGGCCGGAAAGGGGAGGATTATTTGATGAGGTCATCTTCGGGCCGGTAAAGCCCTATGAATGCAGTTGTGGAAAGTACAAAGGTCCTAAATATAAATATATTGTATGTGATAAATGCGGTGTTGAAGTAAACGATAATAGCGTGCGGCGTGAGCGCATGGGCCACATCCGCTTAGCAGCTCCAGTTGTTCATCCCTGGTATTTCAAAAGAACACCCAGCCCAATCAGTATATTATTGGGAATAAAAAAGAAATATATAGAGCAAATAATATATCATGTACGCTATATTATATATGACATAGACGAAAATCAGAGGAAAAAGGAAATTAAAAGACTAAACGATGAATACAAACTCAAACTTGAACAGATTAAAGAAGAGGCCAAACGGTATAATAAAGGGAAAGGTAGCCGGAATTTTGATAAGATATTGGAATTGAAAAGAAAAATATCAGAGATTAATACTTTGTATGATAAGAAATTAATAGATGAGGTTAATCACCTCATGGGTCAGGCACAAGTTGTACAACAAGAAATAGAAAAGAATATTGGCCATACTATTAATACTCCCCTCGTCTTGTTTGATAGTGTCATTGTCGAAGGAGGTCAAGAAATTACTAGGGAATGTTTAAATAAAGTTAAAACAACGTGTGATGAGATAATTAAAAATATAGAGGAGAAGATGAAGAGGGATAAAGATGAATTGATCGCTCCAATAGAGAAAGAAATCAATAACTTGCAACTCAAGGTAAATGTAGAACTCAGAAAATCTCTTGAAGATCTCAGTAAAAAAGCCGATGAATTGGAGGAAAATTACAATAAAGAAATCGAGGAGATTAATGAGATCTATACCGGCAGAATACTTACAGAATCTATGTATCAAAGATTAAGTTTAAAATATAGTAACATATTCAAGGCAGGATCTGGAGCCAATGCAATATATGAAATATTGAAAAGATGTAATCTCGATGAAATGGCTAAGTCCCTAAGACAAGAGATAGATCAGGGTAAAAACAAAATCAAGGTAAAAGAATGCATCCGAAAATTGCGCATAGTAGAAGCATTCAGAAAGTCAAATGCGCGCCCTGAATGGATGATCTTGTTTGTATTACCAGTGATCCCTCCGGATTTGCGCCCAATGGTAACAATGGATGGCGGGCGTTATGCAACATCTGACCTCAACGTTCTTTATAAAAGAGTGATTAATAGAAACAACCGACTGAAAAAACTCATCGAAAGCGGTGCCCCGGAAATCATCTTGCGCAATGAAATGCGCATGCTGCAGGAATCCGTTGATCTACTCATCGATAGTAGCACAGTACGCAGAAGCACACAAGATATAAAACGAACCCCCCGATCGCTCAGTGACATGTTAAGGGGAAAGAAGGGCTTATTTAGAAAAAATCTGCTCGGCAAACGCGTAGACTACTCCGGTAGATCAGTCATCGTCGTCGGACCAAACCTTAAGCTCAATCAGTGTGGTCTGCCGAAAGTCATGGCAATTGAATTGTTCAAGCCATTTGTCATCAGGGAATTAATTAAGCGTGAATACGCATATAACGTTAAAGGCGCCAAGAGAATTATAGAACGAGGTGACCCATATATATGGGATATATTGGAAGATGTTGTCAAGGAAAGACCCGTCTTGCTCAATCGCGCCCCCACATTGCATCGCCTCGGCATACAAGCTTTTGACGTAATCCTCACTGAAGGAAAAGCAATTCAATTGCATCCGCTAGTTTGTCAAGCCTTTAATGCTGACTTCGATGGCGATCAAATGGCTGTGCATGTCCCACTAAGCCAGAAAGCAGTTGAAGAAGCGCGGAAGCTCATGATGAGCACTAATAACTTGCTTAAGCCTGCTGATGGTGAGTCTATTGTCAATCCGACTAAAGATATGGTATTGGGCATATATTATCTTACTTTTCATGACCAAAAACCTCACAAAGGAGATAATCGCGCCTTTGCTAGCATAGATGAGGTTATTGCGGCCTATCATCTCAAGCAAGTCGATATCCACGCACGCATAAAACTTTATACCGAGACTTATTATGATGAAAACAATGTTCGCTACCAAGATAACAAGCCAAGGAAAAGAATTATCGAAACAACCGTAGGCCGTGCCATCTTTAACGATATCGTACCTAAGGAAATTCAATATATCAATAGGACGCTGAATAAGAGCGACCTCCAGGTACTACTAACCGAAGCATATCGTATTTTTGGATTAGAACAACGGGATCGTATGGTGCAATTTGCCGACGCCGTAAAAGACATGGGCTTTCATTTCGCTACAAAATCCGGCATTACATTTTCACTCGGCGATATCAAAACACCAACTGACAAAGAAAAGCTCATCTTTGAGGCAAATAAGAAAATAGATGATTTAAACAAACAATATCGCCGAGGGCTCATGACTGAAGAAGAACTCGAAAACAAAACTATCAGTGTCTGGAGCGAGACTAAGGACGAAATCGCCGCTGCTGTAAAAAGATCGATGGCGGCTGATGATGATCTGAGCATGATGGCTGTCTCCGGCGCAACAAAGGGCGGATTTGTGCCTATTACGCAAATCGCAGGTATGCGAGGCCTCATGGCTGATCCATCCGGACGGATTATCCCGATGCCGATACAGTCAAACTTTAAAGAAGGATTGAGTAGTATAGAGTTTTTTATTAGCACACATGGCCAGCGTAAAGGTTTGGTCGATACGGCTATGCGCACAGCAAATGCTGGCTATCTCACCCGTCGTCTCATTGATGTTGTACAAGATGTGTACATTAGCACGGATGACTGTGGCACAAATCAGGGCATCTACATCCGAGCTACCGACGCATTCGGGCAAAAGATGCGCGATCGTCTCTTCGGCAGAGTGCTCGCTTCAGATGTTGTACATCCTCAGCTTGGCATTATTTATCCGGCCGGAACTCTTATAGATGCTTCAAAGGCAGAAGAGATCCAGCGCTTGAATATCCAAGAAGTTCATGTGCGATCGCCGCTTACTTGCCGCGCAGAGCATGGTATATGCAAGAAATGCTACGGAATGGATCTAGCAAGGGGCAATATGGTTGCTATTGGTGCAGCCGTCGGTATTATCGCCGCACAATCTATAGGTGAGCCAGGAACTCAGCTTACATTGCGTACATTCCATACGGGGGGCGTAGCTATGGGCAGCGATATCACGCAAGGCCTAACCCGTGTTGAAGAGATATTCGAAGCTCGTAAAAACCTAAAGGGTGAGGCAATTATAAGCGAGATATCCGGAAATATTACACTCAAGAAAGAACCAAATAATAAACTATATGTCGTAGTAGAAAGCCATGGTGGGTCTTATGATTATCCAATACCTAATGGGTATTCCATCAAGGTCACGGAAGGACAAAAAGTAACGACTGGCGATCTTCTAGCTACATCCGGCGCACGTAGGATTACGACTAAGCATGCCGGAATCATCGAAAGAGTAGGGCGAATCTTACGTGTTCATTCGCAGGAGCTACGCACGGCCACTTATCCAATTCCTGCCCATGTCCGTTTGACCGTCCAAGAAAATACATATGTCGAAGCGGGGGATGCCATTACAGATGGGATTAAAAATCCCCATCTTGTTCTGAAATATAAAGGGCGAGTAGCGTGCCAATTACATATTCTATCTGAAATACAAAAGATATATAGGATTCAGGGCGTGAATATACATGATAAACACTTCGAGGTTATTATTAGAAAAATGACCTCTAAAGTTCAGGTTGTTAGCCCTGGCGATTCTCCCTTTTTGCCCGGCGATTATGTAGATTATTTTGTCCTGGATGAAATAAACAAGAAATTGCAGAATGAAGGACAGAATATTGCTGTTGGCGTGCCGGTATTATTGGGTATTTCTAAAGTTGCTCTAATGACTCATTCTTTTTTATCGGCAGCATCTTTCCAGCACACAACAAAAATGCTTATACAATCAGCCATAGAGGGAAGAGTAGATTTTCTGTCCGGCCTGAAAGAGAATGTGATTATCGGCAAAATGATCCCTTGTGGCACAGGTATGCGCAATCATGAGATCAAAGAATATGAAGGCATTACACTTCATACGCAGGACATGCGCGATAATCAAACTAATCGGTTGAATAAAAAACAAAGCCGTCTAAATAATAATAATGATTTTCTAGATGAATTTGCGCAGGGAGCTTCTATGTAAGATTAGCCCAATACTACATTCTCTTCTACAAATATGATACAATGATGTGCATGAGAAGAAAAGGAACCGCTGCTTTTATTGTCCCACCTGTCTTTATATTAATAATGATGATATTTGCGTATATGATACTGAGGATTCAGTTTACCACCCAGTATCATATTCGTGTACAAGAAACTATCTCATCAGCCATGAGATGGTCAATTCTCAATCTTAATAGCGTCAATGCTTGCCGCACAGGTACCATAGCCTATAATCGATCTAAGCAAATAGACATGGGAAGATTTGAAAATCAAGAAATAAGATATAGACTATTAAGAGACGAAAGGAAAAATATCATTACTTTAAACGCAAAAGGAAGTGCGCCAGATATGTTGGGTTCTGGCAAACTAAATTACGATATATCTTATAAATATTATACAGATGCTTTTCAATCCCGCGATCACGCAAAAGGGCAAGGATCTTTCACCGCCTACTGCCAGATATCGAACTAAATCCTATGATGCTTATTCGCAAACGCTACGTTTTGGTTACACTTCTTGGCTTAGTTATTCCGATCATTACTCATTTATATTATGTCAAATCACTTGCCAATGATTATGCTTCAATATTTGTCGCCAAAACTGAAACGCATGATTCTTCGATCCAGAAATTAGCTAAAACGGCGATATCACCGACATCCAAAATTATTTCAAATCCTACATCTGCGCCTTTGCCTAATGCCTATTTATCCTTGCTAATACCCAATCAACTTCCTACTAATACTCCAATAATTATTGTCATTCCAACTGAAACACCAACACCGACAGAAACCCCCGCGCCAACATTTACGCCCACACCGACACCTACAGAAAAACCTACAGAAACACCCACGCCAACATTTACGCCCACTCCGACACCTACAGAAAAACCTACTGAAACACCTAATCCGACAGAAAGCCCATCGCCGACTTCGACGGCTACGGAAACGCCAACACCCATACGCGCTACCGATACGCTCCCTACATTTACGCCTACGCCTTTTGTTATTCCTATATTTTCTTTTCCGGTCACTGTAGAAAGCACAAGAATCGTGACGCAAATCATTACACAACAACCAGTCATTCGTTTAGTTCCAATTACTATTACGGTATGCCCAACAATGCAAACTTATGGCTACGTATGTCTTTCCGAGATACAAAAAGAATCCTGCGAGGAAGATGACACATTACTTAATGATGTAGAAATATTATATGTTGATCAAGACTATAAATTGAGCAGAACGAAAACAAATGCCGCAGGTTATTATGAAATAGTTGCAAACGGCGGTATATTCTTAAACCTTGCCGAATATGAAGGTCAACGCTATAGGGAAGGAGGAGGACGGGTTGATTTTGTTTTATCTAAAACAGCGGAACGTCAAACGATGGAATTAGAGAATTTGGTTATATTTATGATAATGCCATGGATTATATTAATTGTTTTGTTGGCTATTATTTATTTTCTATTGTCTAGGCACCTACGACGTATACGGCACTTGATCAACGCTACATATTTAATACTAAGACATACATATTTCTCTACACAAGAAGCGCAAGACCCCCTGCGATCGTTTATGGTTGGAATTAAAAGAATCTTATCTGACCATCGCGTATATCTTGCTGGAAAGGTAACGATGGAAGTTGTGGATTATGATGAAGATAAACCAACACTGTTATTAAGAGGTGTCGCGCGTAGTGGTAAAGAAAAAATAATCTTATTGTCTACGCCGGATGGCATCAAATCATATGAAGATAAAAACAAGGATGATCTCATGAAAACGTATAGTCGGAGAACTGTTCAAAAAATTCAACAAGATGACGCCGCTATCATTAGCGACATCATCAGTCGAATATTTAACCTCAAAGGCATCGATGTGTTGATTGAAAGTGAGGTATGGATAGCTTTATCCTACGAAATTTGACTATTATCGCATCTATATATGCCACGATCCTGTGTGGATGTGTTAACCCGAGACAAGTAGAAGATCCTTTTGCAGATTCTGCAAATATCCAGGCAACACCTAAATTGGTCAAGAAGCCCAAAACAACACTCACACCAACTCCTACTCAAGCTCAACAAACACCATCTGTCTCTCCAACCCCCTATATCTCAATAAAAGATAATGATGACAATAATGCTAAGGACATTCTTTCTCACTGGTCGTCTAATATGCAAATGAAAGAATGGAAATCGTTTACTTTATTAGGCGCCGATTTATACTACCCTCCGAATGCTATAGCTCGAAAATTGAGATATAATACAGTCCAGATATCACTGGACAAGAAGAAAGAAATTAGCGCTACATTAAGTTATATAGTCAATAGTATCAGCAATATCAATCGAGATGAAAAAGTGATATCCGGCTTGCATGATAAATTAATAGAAATATTCATAGATAGAGGGTATATTAAAGAAAAGGGCGGAGAGATAAAGGGGAATGAAAGTGTTTACTTTTATACTATCCTAAAAGATAAAAATAATGGGTTGTATCATTCTATTTTATGTTTGACTTATGTCGCAAAGACTAAAAATGCCTTGCATAGTACAGTTGTCAGTGTCGTTTTCATAGAATCACGTCCTGATGGATATCCCAGAAACTTCGAAGGTATAGCCAAGAGTTACGTCAATTATGTTGATAAGAGATAAGATAACCGTACTTGTAATCTCTATATATTTATCATGTACTCTCGCTCTATCATCATGCGCTTCATTTCATAAAAAAGAAAGATGTAGTGATTTAATGCAATACTTTCCTCAGGACAAAACACGGTCTATCTTGGTCTTATCTCACGGGGATAGAAATAAAGAGTCAATTCATAAGCGAGTAGCTTATGAAATAAAAAGTGGGGCTGTTACCATATATAATGGTGATGAGGCTTTCTTTCTTGTCTGTAATGAGCAAGATAATCTATCCATTTTTTCTTATAGATCTATTTCAGGCACCGTCTTCGAGGCAAAAGGTCTTTTCATGGTTTATAAAGAAGGCCGTTATCATTATAAATTACAAACGAATGATCCCTTGACAAATATTTTGGTTACTTGTCATTTGAGCCGCAGTAACTCTGAGTATATAATTAATCGGAAAGTGTTTAATGATGTTGTTGATATAAACTGCGATTATGATTTCAAAGAGGATATCTGGGGATATAGCCTCTTTCCTATCACACGCAATATAAAATTAGCAATTCATCATGGCATTATTTTCGACGAAACAATATATGAAAATAGGAGATCCGTCTATCAATTTTTATACGAAGAGTAAATTATTTATACATCACGAATAGCGAATAATTTATATATTATGTCGCATATCTTTCTTGTTATGTTTATATATGGAGTGATAAAATACGCCCATGAGAAAATTAATCCTCATGTGCCTATTTTTATCATCTTTACTCTCTTCAATATTATCACCAGCAAACGCATGGGCCCAAAATGATCGCCCTAATCAGACTGAGCAAAATCGTAAGGCCCATTTAACACCAACTAAACTTAAGTTCGCTCGTAAAACGGGTTGGACAATAGATCATAATGGGCGAATTATTCGCGTAGTGATTCAATCAACCTCACGTTTTAACCCGCAGCAACGACAAATTATCGAAGAATTCAAATGGGACGCGGTTGTTGTAGTGGAGGAAAATAGATGATACCTGTGAAAGTTAAAATCGCGATAAGTTTATTATTTATATTTTTAACTGCTACCGGCGCGTTCGCGTCATCGCCAATTCCTTATACTCCCTCTCCATCAGAATGGTGGTACCCCAGATACGATCATCTGAACTCTAATAATATGGCGGTTCAGCCTGCCGCACCAAAAATTCCTGCCAATTTCAATAATTTTAAGCTAACTAAAAAATGGGTATACCCAAATGCTTTTTCTAACTTCCCTAGGGCATATATTTACGAAGATGATGTTTACAAATCTGTTATCCTTGCGACACAAGATCGAATCATTCGTTATGATATAAATACTGGCGATGTTCTCTGGCGATCGCCCATCCTCAAGCCAATTACAGAAATAGCTAACATAGGGAGATGCTGGGACAACGGCGATCCTGTAATCGCGGCTGTTTCAGTCCAAAATAACACTCTCGATGTCTTCTTCATCGGCATTCACAACGGAAAGATAGAGGCGAGATATAATTACAAATCGCCCCATGTAACAGAAATTCGTAGCGTATTTGTTACTGATTTTGACGGAGATAACCACTGCGAAATATATCAAGGTTCTGTTTATGCCTCAGAATACCCCATCGTGGAATTTAATCCAGATCGCACTTTGAACTCACATGTCGTCAATTTCAACCGTTTAATCGTAGGACCCCCGCTTAGAGCTTCAGTTAGTGGCACACCTCACTTAGTATTTGCTCTCAGTTCAGATGCAGTTCATCCTTCCGGCATTGCTTTATTGCCCTTATCTAATTTGTCGGCTACGCCGAATATTTATAATATCAGCGGGCTGTACGGCCCGCCTATTATTGCTGTTATCAAAGTAAGTTCGACTCACGATGCTATTGCCCTTTCCCCCGTAGCTAAGCCATCACCATTTTTATTATATGTAATTAACCTTGCACCGCTAAGTCACACATTAATACATTCCCTCCCCGTCACAGGTGAAATAGTAGGTGCGAGTTTATCCTTAGGTACACCAGACCTAAACGCCGACGGCATCGGTGACATCCTTGTTACTTTCAAAGACTCTGCCGGTACCCTATATACAGGGTTATATGCAACGAATGGTTCACCAACATGGGCACAGGTGATTCCCGATGCAGACATGAGCAACGCTGCTTTAAATAGATTATGCCCCGACCATGTTGTTATGGAATTCATACGCGTTCATGGAAGCGCTCCCTATTATTTACTTTGGCCTGGAAGGCCAGGGTTACTCTTTTTCTGCGCTGACACAAGACGAGGGGCATATCATCTGAGTGGATCCAGCCTGATACAAGTGATGCCATTTAATGCGAATGAATATATCGATGTACTACATGATTACGCCACGCCAACACAATCAGCCAGCTTGTTCCCTATCCGTGTCAGCGGTCAGACTAATCCCGTGATTGCGCTGACCAAGGTGATTTCTACCGGTAAGCAAGCCGTGATATATGAGATCGGTTATCACGGCTCTTTTGTTTTCACGCAAACAAAAACAATCACAATCAACCACCATCTCGCTGCCTTTTCAGGAAGATATCATACACTGATTGATGGGAATCGTGTTGTTGATGCCATTACAGACGAAGAGTGGCAACATTATGAAAAGACACTGGCATATAATGCCCCAATATATGCGGTTAATAGTTTATATAATCGCGTCATATCAGACGCGTTTGTTCTTCATCCCTTTGGCTTTATCAGCGTGACCCATGCTAATCTCCTGAATTCACCACAGAAATATTACTACCACATAGGAGGGCAACCATACTTCAGCATTTCCGATCTGAACGCAGATGGACGCTTGGAATATCTTGCCACAGAACATAATCCACATCATAGCGGTCTATCTCTTCTACACCTTGTAAATCTATCACCGACCTCCTCTTCTCTTTTAATATACCCTTATAGCAGCACATACGGACTAAATGTCATTCCTCTTGCTCATATTAAAGGAAATCGTCTTGTCGTAGGTTTTCCTAATGCTTACTCAAACTTTACTTTATCACCAGACGCCCTGAACATGTTCGCTTTCAGCAGTAGTGGATCTCTGTTGTGGCGATCAAGAATAGGCGCAAACACCATCTTGTATTCCCCGCTTCACGATTGGAGTGGCGATGGTATCCCTGATCTCATTCGTATCGGCCTGCCTCATCCTTATTTTGCCGTCCTTAACGGATTAACCGGATCTGACATATTCACATCAGGCCACCCCAATGTTTTATTTTCATATAATACAGATTTCATCGTTGATCCATATCCAGGGGCAAATAAAAATAGAATAATCCAAGTATATCGCAGAGATGCCCCTACTGTATCTGCTATAGATTTTAACATCGCTAACATACAAACAGCATTTACTGCGACTGTTTCACGCTACGATCATGATATACGAAATTATGATCTAGCGGTTGGTGATTTATTCTTCAACTCAGCCGCCGGACATCTTGGTGAAATTATCGTCCCATCTGAATTTGGGTTTATTCTTTATCGTATAGATCAAGACTCATCCCCCGAAGGGATACGAATAGTTCGTGATATCGCTTTTGATATCGGCTATGCTCTCCTGATCGAGAACGGATACTGTATATATAGCTATCCGGAAAGGCCTAATATCATAAGAAGAAGTGATGCTGACCATATTCGTCAGATCCCTGGATGCGCTGCAATCGGTGGATTTCGGCCTGTAGTACAAAGTGTGATTATATCCACGACAAACAACAATAAGATTATTGTCAGCGCAGGCGCTAACGGCTTAATATATGTTTTTAGAGTTAACGCCACTATTCCGAAGACGATTGACTTGTTGTATTCATATCCACTATTCAGCGCCTTGGCACGTATAGCCATAGCAGATTTGGATCGTGACGGCATTGCTGAAATCTATGCCCTCACTCAAAACGGCGATCTTTTCGGCCTACATTTCGTTGATCGTTTCGATTACCCCTCTCCACGTAACTTTAAGGATGGCATCGGCCTTTCCGATATTGATATTCAGTCATCGCGGTTATGTTATCAGGCTTCTTGGCAACGCCCACTGACTTCAAAGTCTATTTCTCACTACAACCTGATGTTGCGCGATGCTTACGGTGCCCCTATGTTGAATCAATATAAAATGATCACGGATACTTTTGCAACTTCTTATGAGGTAGAAATATGTTACCCAGATATACTCGGCTACTTGATTAACGATGAACGATATTTTGCTGAAGTCATCGCAGTATACACAGATGGTAAAGGTTCTGAGCCAGTGTTCTCAGATGGAGTTACTATTAAAAGTGCACCCGCGTTGCAAAATAGTACATTCTCGGCCACACCTCTTCATCAGATCGTAGGTCGTGGCGTAAAATGGACACTCACACTTTCCAATACGGGGACATCACCAGTGACAACATTCGTGCAGATCCCCATACCATCCTATCTATCCTTGCTTGGTATATCTGCAACTGGCGGCTCCATTGTAATGCCCCCGGGTGGAATTGCATGGTTAGGTATACCCTTAGAAACAAACCAACAACAGATCTTAGTATTCACGGCAACTACAAATACTGCTACGAGTGTAAATATAGATGCTCTGATCGTTTCTGAAAATAATAGTGTCCCAGAATTCGAGTTAAACGCATCTGCGAATTTTATAATACCCAATCTATCATCAAGCGTAAAAACTGTGACCCCTACAACCACATTGATTGGTTCACCCGTGACGTTTACTATCGTTTTGAGTAATCACATCGGAATAACTACATTTGTGCGAATCACGGATGTCATCCCTCCTACAATGTTATTGAATACGATAAACGCAGAAGCTGGTATTTCATATTTATTTTCTTCCGGGACACTGACAGCAACCGCAGAAGTACCACCCCATAGCAGACGAGTAATGACGTTGAATGCCACTATCACATCTGGTCACGGGATACTCACTAACTGTGCGGACATAGATGATGGACATCAAGTAACACAACGTTGTGCGTACCTTAATGTTTTATCGCCATTAAATTCTGTGCAGCTCATCAAGCAGTCCATCCCGTCTCAGGTGAACGTAAATGATGTTTACAGTTACGTTATCACAATCAAAAATAATTCAGGATTCAACGTGCCAGGTATAACAATTAGCGACGTAGCTCCTTCGAGTATTACATTTTTATCTGCAACTGGAGGGTTAAATATTCTTTCAAATAGTGCAACTTGGACCGGTCACTTATCTCCTAATCAAGTTATTTCATTTGTGATCACTGCTAAAGCACCTGGCACACCTACCGAAGTCTTCAATTATATTACCGCCACACACATAGGAAGTTCAACAGCACTAAATGCATTTGCCCATACCATCATAAAGGGTAATTACGGCCTAATCTTACATAAAGAAGCGAAGATATCCACCAGTGCGATTACCTATTTCATAAGAATTACGAATACCGGATTAATTACCTCGCCTGTCTTAGTGTTAAGATCACCACTGGCAACTCATGCTCATTATCTACCCGGCCAACATGCTGCATCAAAGGATATTTTAAGCTATCAATTTTCTACTAAAGAATTAATCTGGACAGGCCAAATTATTCCATCAGAGACCGTTTATATTACTTGGACGATGGGAATAACAAATTCACCGCATATTATGCATTATCATAACGCATTGCTTTACTCAGGTAGTACGCTAGTCGCTCAAGCTCCAAGTATACATAGTAACATAAACAACTCACATTATGCACTGATTAAGGCAAAGGTTTTAGCCTTAGACACTCATACTGTTATTACTGGTGTACCAGTTTCTATGATATCACCTGCACAAACTAGGATTACTGATGAAGATGGATGGGCAGAGTTTTACGTAGAATTTTTGGATGAAAATGAAAAGAAAAGTGCTCTGATTTATATCTCATATTTGACTGATGAATACATTGTCGTTGATCGTCCTCATATTCTGCTTGATGAGATTAGATCAGGACATGTCTATGAATTATTGTTCTACGCGCTTTCGACATCTACTAGTTATGGAATCATAAGAGGTACAGCATTTGCAGACCTAAACGCTGATGGATACTACAATCCACCAGTAGATACCCCCCTCATAGGTCATACTATTTGGGGTAATCAAATATATACAACCAATCTTTACGGCGGATATATTTTAACTGCACCTGTCTCGACTACTGTGATAATAAGTTCACCAATTCCTTCTGGCTTCGGCTGGCCGACAACACAAAATCCTATTAGCTTCACAATCAATAGCTCAAATTCTAATACACATCATTTTGGGTTCGCTACTTGCCAAGGTCTTATCCATTGCACAACACCCCCATCCGGTTTCAAATGGATTTACGGTTTTGTCTATGCGGATCAAGATGGACAAATAAACCCAGGTGAGTGGATCTATGACGCCACCACAGATATGCCGTTATCGCGCATAATTACAGTAACGGATCCGATCGGAAATATTATTACAACTACCAGCGGAAATGACGGGTATTACGCTTTACTGCTTCCTTTGTCTCATGGGAATTATTTCACAATAATGGTAAATTTATCAGGGCCTGAGCAAACTTTGATTCCAATGCCGATGCCATTATGGCTATCGGATCACAGCCACGGGATACGCTTAGATATACCAATTTTCCACAGCTGTCCTAGCGGATATTCTGCAATCGGCGGCATCGTATATTCAGATACGCTCAATAACGGCGTATTTGTCTATGGTTTTGATAAGCCTTTACCATTATCCGTATTAGTAACAACAAGTAATGGTTTGCAAAATAGAACTAATTTTGCTTATCATTTTGGATGTCTTCCACATGGTGTTTATACAGTTTCTTCACAGACACCACATGGATTTTCAGCTACGACTCCTGAATCAGTTGTTTTAACTGCAGTCCAACCATCGCATTCCGTTTATTTCGGCAAGGCGCTATCCGGTTTACCTACACCGAACCCTCCATATCCATATATCTCTCGGTTGTCTCCGATTAATTGGCAAAATGTGCCGTCCGGATCACTAAATTTATCCTGGATAATGACTGCCTCACATGGCACCTTTATCCATCATACTCGGCTTTGCTATCGCAATATATGTCAGCACTCTTCACCTCATACGCTATCTGCAATTCGCACTATTGGAGGAGGTGAGCTTGTAACATGGACGATACGTCTGTGCAGCGATTTGGGTTGTATATATTACACAGATGCAGAGGGAGGAGAACCGTGGCATATTCAAGGGATAGATCCACGCAAAGTATTAACTTTATCGGCAGTAATTCAGCAACCTTTTGTCAGGTATAACACAACTGCACCAATTACTATTCATATCGATTATCCATTCAGTACTGCAATCCCAGTTCAGGTATGGTATAGGCCGCAAAATGTATCTATGCTATATCCGCCTATTGGCAACTGGAAGAATACGCCCACAATCATTATTACAGGTAGCACTTATATTTCAGATCAAATACAAGTTCCATCTTTGTTGCTTACTCATCCAAATGGATATCCGCTTCGTTTGATCATGCAACTTACATATTATGATTTGATGGGATATGCTCATGATATAGATAACGTATGGTTTTCATTACCAACTGAAGCTAAGCCTTGGCTAGCATACTTACCTCTTATTTGTCATACATGTGAATACCATGATCAGTATGAACCGGACAATAATTTTAGCCAGGCCAGTACGTTAGCTATGGACACAGTAAAAACAAAGAACCTGGTTTTATACGCAGGTAGTCATAAAGATTGGACAAAATTTGTGCTTACAAGACCTATATCTTCGACACCAGTGACTTATACTTATAGTATTAGCATGTTTACAGAAGCGCCCACTCTGATTACGCTCCGATGTCATCAGGGATGCAGAGAACGTGTATACTTATACGAATGGGCTAGTAGTGCTATAGATAGAGAGGTGATGTTTAATATTCACATATCAAGCCAATCATATATAGATTTAAATTCTATATGGACTATAGAAGCAATACCTTATGGCGGGTATCAAGCGCCAAGCCAGTACAGAATGCGACTTACTTGGGCAGTTCATAATGGTATAATGAATAGTATAATGAATGTAAATAGCCAAAACGGTAAAGTCATCGAGGTGAAAGTGCATGACCGATAATAAGTTTTTGTACAAGAGGTATGTTGCTTTATTGACTATTTTATCTTGCGTGGTTCTTATCACTTTATCTATACTACTTTTTTTATCCTCTGCATTTAATTTGGAAAGTGCCGATATCTTTTCATCGCAGGATGTTATTAATAATGATCAAACACCGGTAGCCAAATCACACATGGCCATAATTCGTTCAACTGCCGATACCTTTCCGACATCCCAGCCTATTGAGCTAACCCCTGTTTTACAAATAGATGATCCCAAAAATTACAAAACAGAGCTATGTAATAAATTAAAAGGCCACAAAAAATTAACCGCGCTGAATAAAAACAACAAGGAAGTATATTATGATGTAATACATGTAGAAGATAAAATATATGTGATGCCTTTTGATCTTTATAGTAGTGTTTCTTTTTATTTAGATTGCAATAAAGGATTAATCCAATTAGAAGAGTATACAGTTCCACTTGAAATTAAAGATGGCGTCACAATACCTGAGAGTTGTAAATATAAAGAAAGGGTCTCGCTAAATAAAGACGAAAAAGGGAGGTCTTTTACTTGTACAAAAGAAAACAAGGATGAGATTAGTATATTTTTGGAGGATAACTTGTCGTTTATTGTGATAAAAAATAATAAATCAGAGATTAAAATAATATTTCCGTAATTTTGTGAAAACGTCTTACACTTTATGCCGACATGATTTGCTTTATATTCAACATCGCTCTATAAATTGATATTCATTATTATTTGAGCCTCGATTTATTAGTTTTTATTTTTTAATAAATACGCGCAATAACAGCTAGATTGTAATTTATTGACTTATGTATCTTTTTTGCTTCGCCAGGGATGTGATATAATATTACAAGTATGATGAAGTTGCCATGGAAATTGATGCTCTTGCTGTCTGCGTCTTATTTGAGTGGATGTAAGGCTATAAAAGAGTTCGGCGAAGGTTCTATACAGCTCATGTTTACTATAGGCATGGC
>JANWVL010000147.1 GCA_025056655.1 Candidatus Methylacidiphilales bacterium | reverse complement strand
ACGGGAATCATCGTCAACGGCGGAGCAACATTCAGCGCTTCAATTGCTGTGGCACAAAACGCAGCCACAACGGGAGGTAGCAATGTAGGGAACCGTTATATCGGCACTACCGACACATCTGGGACTACAACCTTCTCAGGTCCTATCCAGTTCGGTACCTCCGTTACCGATACCTCCACTGGTGTCACTGTAGCCCCCAACGGAAATGTAACGCTTGATGTCCGTGCTCCAGGATCATCTATTGTCTCACTCAGCGGAGCGATTAATAATCGTTCTGGCTACACAGGAACATCAACCTTGGTTATCAATCCGGTTCCTGGGGGAGGAAGCCATCCCCACGCGAGTTATACTGCTCCCAACAACACTCCCACTGGACTCACTGGCACAGTCAGACTCGATCAAGCCGCTAACTCAAACTCAGTAGCACCAAATAGAATATGGATAGATGGCGGCACACTTCTCAAAACAGCAGCAAATCAGATTGGGGATAGCACAGCTATGATTTTTAGCGGCGGCACATTTAATACCGGAGGATTTCACGAAGGCACTGCAACCACACCCGGTATGGGAGCATTAACACTGGATGCCAATTCAACATTAGACATGGGAGCTGGAGCATCCTTTGTCCACTTTAACGGATACACAAACTTCGCTGGCAACACCAATACCCTGACTATAAACAATTACACCGGTGTTCCACATCTAGGGAACACAAACACCGACCGCATCTATTTTAGTGGCACACCGGGAGGATTTGCACCAGGTGAATATACAGATTCGCGATTCGTCTTCACAGGATTTGCTCCAGGTTACAAAATTATTCAACATGGTGCATCGCTGTGGGAGGTGGTTCCTATCCCAGAGCCCAGCACCTATGCTGCGATCGCATTATTACTCATTTCTCTCGTAATTTTTGAGGCCAGACGTCGCCAAAAAATCGGGATAAGCATAAAGAAGGGTTAAGTATTTTATTACTTGCCGCATTTATTATAGAGGGCTAAGCACTTAATCTAGTGCTGAAGGAGAAGTTATATTCGCTTACCAGTTGCCGATATAACTGGTGGTTGCTCATTGCCCTTGTGCTTGGGGCAATTCATTTTTTTGATCTAATCGATAATTCCAAGATCCTTTCATCAATCCATACTGACATAGCTGGCCAATTCTATTCTTGGAGGTCCTATGCCATAGATGAAATCAAAAGCGGGAGATGTCCTCATTATAATCCTTATTTATTCGGCGGTTTCCCGTTTATCGCAGGCACTCAGACTGGTATCTTTTATCCTCTTCATCTAGCTTATTTAATTTTTCCAATAAATTCAGCGATCGATTTTTTGATTGTTATCCATCTTCTCATTGGAGGGATTACTTTTTTTAACTGGGCTCGTTATCATTCAATCCCAAACTGTTGGGCAGCGCTAGGAGGGATCATTTGGTCACTATCCGGCGTCGTCTATCCACATGTTTATGCTGGCCACCTACCTAATATCAATTCGCTAGCATGGATTCCACTATGTTTCCATATGGTTGATAAAATCTTTAACACAATTAGCGAAAATCCGTTGAGTATTTTGCCTTTCAAAAAACTAGTGCCTTCCATTTTCGCTTTAGCATTTGGATTTTCGATGATATTGCTAGGCGGGCATATTCAATATCTATATTACCTCATTCTATGTCTTAGTCTCTATATCTTAATTTTGATGTTTCCGCGATTGATGAAAAAGCAGTGGCTGTCAGTTCTTTCTATAAGCTCTGTTTACTTAGCAGCTCTCGTTATTATGGCTAGTATAACAGCTATACAGTGGGTTCCTACACTCTTCAGCATGTCTGAAACACTTAGATCTAAGCTGACTTATGAGATGGCTTCCACTTTTTCATTTCCTATTGAAAATATACTAACTCTACTTCTGCCATACTATCTAGGTGATAATCTAAATCTTCCATATTGGGGAAGGCACTATTTATGGGAGATGCAAATATATTTCGGTATTATCCCTGCTATTGCGTTAATTTTTGGAGTTAAAAAGCTCTGGCACAGCAACAAGCCTTTAATTTTAATCTCTCTGATCAGCCTGTTCTTAGCACTAGGCTCTCAGACATTTTTATTCGATATTCTATATATGATTTTGCCGGGTTTTTCATCATTTAGAGGAACATCAAAGTTTACACACGTATTCTTGATTACTATGCTAATACTCTCCCTGAAAAGTATAGTCTATTTTTTAGAGGAAAAAAAGAAGCACAAGTTCTATATAAGAATTTTACTCGTGTTATCCTCTCTTAGCGCTGTTTTAGCTGTTTTTTTCCTTAATCCTAGCGGATTAGGAAGTCTCGTGAATGACCTTGTATACTTTCTTTTTCAGCACATTCAGCTAACTGGCGAAAGTTATTTCAAAATTTCTCCAGATTCTATAGCAGTTTTTATTCAAAAGGCAACAAGCTTTATCGGGCCTCAGCTCTTCTTTTTAGCGATAATTAGTGCTCTGATGGCTATATCTCTAGCTATCCCTAAGCTTTCATGTGAAATCAGAACTCTAATTCTAATAGTCGTAACTACGGTTGATATTCTGCTTTATACACGTCCACTCCATGTTTCCCATAAGCCAATCACTCTATCAAATGAAGCAAAGAAAATCCTCCAGGAGCTCCCACCCGAAGCTAGATTACATAATCCCTCCAATCCAAATATCGCACTGATGTATCGCTATCACGATCTCTGGGGACTAGACCCTTTTGTTTTTCGTCGCTACGCAGAGTATGTCACTTATTCGCTTGGCTTACCAGCTGACCGCGCTACCCAATACCTTCCCCAGCGTTTCCAATTTCACAGTATGCATGCTCCTTTGCGCCTTTATGGCATTGCAGATTTACTTTCAAATGAGCCTAAATGGATAGCTAAATCCCCTTTTAAAATCACGGACGAGGCGTTTCTCGTTTCGACTCTTCACATTGAGCCACACCCCACGTGGATCCTCTCAAGAATTGCAGACCCTGAATTTCGTTTTGATCAGGAGGCCGTGATTGAAAAGATCCCCGAAGGTTTTTTCTATAAGGAAATCACCCCAAACGTCCCACCTTCCACTGTGGAAATCCTCAATCGCAGTCCTGGTAAATATCATATAAGAGTTGAAGCTCACAATCCTGCGCTACTCGTCATTTCGACCAACTACTCCAAGGGCTGGCGTGCCTACGGGTTGCCCGACAGCGCCCAGTATCACTACACTCCCATCCCTGCCAACTACACATTCCTCTCCCTGCCAATTAACCCCGGCTCTCACAATATCATTCTTGAATACATTTCCCCCGGGTGGAATCTTGGCATTTGGATTTCGACTTCGGCACTAATCTTATTGCTAACCGCAATCCTGATATATCGATTTTCAGACCTGCCACTCGCTATTCTTAAAAAATAAAAAAAACGTAAAAAGAATTGCAACATCCAAACAAAGCGATAATTATCTAAGCCATGCCACAGCTCATAGCACGTAGCAGCGAGTTCCCTGGCCTTTCCTTCAACCTCACTCAAAATATTCACACTGTGGGACGATTAGAAGATAATGATATCGTCATACCCCATCCAAGTTTGTCTGGTCACCACGCAGAGCTTTCAACCAACGGGCAAGATTATACCCTTACCGATTTATCCTCAACCAACGGCACCTATGTGAACGAAGAACGGATTGATAAAATTAAACTTCGCTCTGGTAACATCATCCGATTTGGCAATGTTGAATTCCTCTATCAATCCGAATATTCCGGAGACGGCATACCTCTTCCAGAGCCCACCCCATTCCCAGACCTTTCCGACATAGAATATAAACCACCTTCTGCTGAATACAAAAATCTCGCCCAAAACCCGAAATCTGCCACAAAAAATATTCCATGGGTCTACCTCCATGCGCTATTCCTGATTCTTTTCATCGCTGCTAGCGTCTATTTCATAATCGTCGTATTCAACATCCAACTATGAAGTCTTTATTTCCACAACGTTTAGAACTCCGTTGCTATGACAAAAACTAAAAGCCCAATAGGACTCTCCACCCCACCGGAGGATCTCATTCCGGAAAAAAATACTCCGCCTGCTAGTTCCAACGAACCGCCTCATCCCGATGCCTATACTGCTGAAGAGATCGACCTCCGCCTTCAAGAGACAGACGAAGAAGTCCAGAATCTCATTCGGGATAAAAATCTCATTGATCGCAGACTCTCAGAGGCTGAGAGGCGGCAACGCGAACTGAATGAACTTCGAAAAAAACATTACGAATTCCGCGACAAATTCCAAAAAATCAACGAAAAGCTTCTACGAGATATTGTGAAAGTCGAAGCCCGAGCACAAGAGCTCGATAACGAACGTGAAACCATAAACATTATCCTTCGGAATTATGAGCAACAAAAACAAAATCTCGACTCCATAGATGAGAAAACTTGGTCAGCCGAAAATCTCCGTGATGAGCTCAACCGCGCCATGGCCATCATCGAGGAAGCGCAAGCCGTATGTGCAAACGCTGATGCACAAATTCAAGCTTGGCAACGCACCCACAGCTACTCTACCCATTCACCACAAGAGCGGACTCAGCCTCAGGTCCCTGCGCGACCATTCTCTTTTTTACACTACTGTCTGATGGGCTTTGCCTACTCTTTGCCCCTTATCATCACGCTTTTAATCATCGCGGTTATCTTTTTAACAAAGTAGTCTTGTTTGTTCTCTCAATTCATGTTTGCAATTTTAGGTAGCGATCCCATCAGGCGTGCTGAGCGCGACCTTCGCCTACAAAAAAGACGTCTTGCACGAGAGGCGCGAAAAAAGCAGCTTGAGCTCATCTACAAAAAGAAGATTGCCACTCACACGAAAGAAAAACTCCCCACATGGAAGATGGATGTGAGCTTGGAATCTTTTATTGAAGATCAAATACAAGAGCCTCCTCATCGTCAACTCCGCAAAACCCAGTATAAAGAGCGCAAAGAGCTCTTTATTCTTTTCATCGCATTTTGTCTTCTTACCTGGCTTGCACTTTGGCTCTTCCGTCGCACACTCGGCTAAATTTCCCCTTGCATTTCGGGTGCAGTTCGTTAATAGCTTAGTTTTCTGCAACATTCCGGAGTAGCTCAGCGGTAGAGCGGTCGGCTGTTAACCGATTGGTCGTAGGTTCGATCCCTACCTCCGGAGCCATAATTTCCCTGCGCTCACCATTAAGGTTTCATGTTAATCGCCTTTAACAAACCGTATGGGGTTCTTTCGCAGTTTACCAGCGACGGCACAGAGAAACCTACCCTAGCGCGATTCGGTTTTCCACCCCACGTCTATCCCATAGGACGCCTCGATGCCGATAGCGAAGGCTTGCTTCTTCTCAGCGATGAACCTCACTGGAATAAGCGTCTCTTACACCCTCGGCAAGCTCATCCTCGCACTTACCTTGCACAAGTAGAAGGGACGCCTAGCAATTTAGCTCTAGGTCTTTTGAAAAGGGGACTGGTTATCCGCGGGTATCGCACGCGCCCTTGTCAAGCCAAAATTTTGACATCGGATCCTCAACTTCCTGAGAGGATTCCGCCCATTCGTTTTAGAAAGACTGTCCCCACTGCTTGGCTTGAGATTACATTGACGGAAGGGAAAAACCGTCAAGTCCGCCGTATGCTGGCCGCGGTGGGGCATCCTTGTCTTCGGCTTGTTCGTGTAAAGATAGGCTTATTCTTTCTTGACGGCCTCGAGGTTGGGGAATGGAAAGTTTTGTCTCCAGCCGAGGAAGACATGGTTTTAGCTCGCCCTACTCCTTAAAAATAGGCGTCCAGTCAATCTCATCATTTTGAATTATAAGAGAGCGGGGGTGAAGAGCGCTTGTGTAATAATCGAAAAGCCTTAAGGTGCACTGCCTCCTAAATTGCTTTGTGCTTGTGTGACGTCTAGGGAGGTGATGTTGCCATCGGCGTTGATATCGTATCTGAAATTGGTGTTGGAAATAGGCTGACCGATGTGTGCTTGAATCGTGTTGACGTCAACTGCATTCACGCTGTTTGTGTTGTTGATGTCGCCGCGAACGATTCTAAAGCTGAAGGAGTTGTTGTTGCCGATCGTCGTCCCGTTAACGGTTGAGAGTTGAATAGTGTAGGTGGTGTTATTGGCGAGATTTTGAACGGGCACGCGAACAATGTTGTTATTTGAAAAGATGGGCGTGCCGAGTATTGTTGGATCAGAGGCCGTAATGCTTATGGTGGTGATATTGCTGGTAGCGGGTGAAAATATGAGCACAAGTTCACGGGAGACGTTATGACGGCGAGGATCAACGGTGGGGATGCTTCCGCCTAGAATTAACGGTATATCTCCTTGGAACCCTCCGTGCATGGCGCGAAGACGTGCTTGCGTGAGGAAGTAATTTATGGACGGAGGGGGAGCTGTAATAGCAATGCTCAGGGTGGACGTGGTCGTTCCTGCGGTATTAGTTGCCGTCAGGAGGTATGTGAAGGTTCCTGTTGCTGTCGGAGTGCCTGAAATAGTATTTCCTGAGATATTCAAGCCGGGCGCTGGGGTGAGAGGGGTGATGGTCAATGAAGGGGTAGGGGTTCCCGTAGCAGTGAGGGAGTAGTTATAGAGCTGTCCCATAGTTGCAGAGGAGCTTGTGGGGGAAGTAATAGTGGGCAAGGTGGCGGGTGTGATATTTAATGTAAATGTTTGTGATGCAGATCCGCCACAATTGTCGGTTACAGTAACTGTGACGGTAAAGTTTCCACTCTGTGTGGGGGTTCCAGTGATCTGGCCTGTTGAAGGATTTATGGTTAGTCCAGTTGGATGTCCGCTCATACTCCAAGTGACTGGGGAACAACCAGACGCGACAGTGGGCGCGCTGGGGGTGATGGGTGAAATCGGCGATCCCTGGACAATAGATGGGGGATTGGAGATCGGCGGTAATACAGGTGGGGCAGCAGGTGAGACGTTTAGTGTAAGCGTTTGAGAGGTCGTGCCACAGGAATTGGATGCATTGAGGGAGTATGTATATGTGCCAGGTGTAGTTGGTGTTCCGCTTAGGGTGCTGGCATTAATGGAGAGTCCAGGGGCAGGATTAATCGGAGTTATGGTGAGGGTGGGAGTGAGAGAGCTAGTCGCTGTAAGGGTGTAGCTGAATGATTGTCCTGCTGTTGTAGTGGCCGTATTTGAAGAGGTAATCGTAGGAGAGGAGTTAACAATTATGATTGTGACATATGGAGAGCTTGTGCCACTAAAGTTTGTCGCAGTGAAGGTTGCACTGTATGTGCCAGCAGCGGCTGTTCCGCTGATTACACCTGTGGAGGTGTTTAATGTAAGTCCAGTGGGTAAACCACCCAGATGAGCCCAACTGCTGGGGGAGTTGGTAGCTTGGAGAGAAACGCTCAAAGTTCCTGAAGCGCAATGGTTAATAGTTGATGGCCCTGTGATAACAGGTGGAGGTGGGCAAGTGGGGAGGTTTATATTTGGCAGAGCGATCCAAGATGCGTTGTTGGGTGCAGCCGATTGGCTTGCTACGACCTGGATTTGGAGATTGTATGTCGTGTTGGGGGTCAGCCCTGTTATTGTGTAAGTATTTGCGTTGACGGCTGGTCTAGAGGCGTTGGGGAGATTGGTCCAAGTTGATGCGCTTGAGATTTTGTATCGGATGGCAAGGTAATGGGAGGTTGTGCAACCGGAGGCCGAGGTCCAGTCGAGTTTGATGCTTGTGCAGTTTAGTGCTGAGGCTGTTGGGTTGAGAGAAAAGGCTGGGCAGGCTTGATTGGGAATAATTTGTATGGGAAGTGTAGACGAGACCGAGCCACAAGTGTTAGTGAGTGTGATCGTGGCGTTGAATAAGTTGGCCGAGTTGGGAGTGCCTGATATTACACCCGTTGAGGAATTGATGCTCAGACCAGGAGGCAGGCCGGTGGCGGAATAGGAGGTGGGATTAAAGTTGGAATCACTATTTCCCGAGGCGTTGTAGTTAAAAGCTTGTCCTACGAGACCATACTGTTGCGGATAGTTGGGTAGGGAAGTAGGATTAGAGCCAACTTTAATTGTTATGAGTTGAGGAACGATGCTGCCGCAGTTGCTTGGACCTTGAATGGCGATTGTGTAGGTGCCTGCAGATGAGAATGTGCCTTGCAACGTTCCACCCGAGGGTGAGGGAGTAAATGTAATGCCTGGAGGAAGTCCGCTCGCTGTGAGGTTTGCAGGCTGGCATCCCGTGGCTATAGTGATTGATGCGTTGAGGTTGTCGCCGACCACGGCACAGCTTGGCAACGATGATGAATTAATACAGGTAATGGTGGCGGCGGGTAGGTTTTCGTAATTGCCGACCGTTCCGTTTTGTCCGCCGGTAACAACGGCTGCTTGAATGTCGTATGTGCCGGGAGGCAAGCTCATCAGTGTGTAGGAACCAGCGCTGACCGCAGGACGTGATGTTACAGGGATTGTTATCCAAGTGGATGAAGACGAAGGTTTGTAGCGGAACGATATGTGAGTCGAGGATGGACAGATGCTCATAGGGTTCCAGGTGATTTGAATGGAGTTGCAAGTATCAGAGGACGTGGACATAGACATATTTGGAATAAAGCATCCTGGAGCGATGTTGATGCTCAACGGTTGTGATGCGATGAAATTACACGCATCAGTGACGGTGACGTTAGCTGTGAAATTGCCGTGAACAGTAGGTGTGCCAGTGATCTGGCCGTTTGTGGAATTGATCGTTAGGCCTGCTGGGAGATTCGTAGCAGAGTAGGTTGCAGGTTGTAAGTGGGTTGACACAGTAGCGGCTGGAACGTTATAGGTGAAGGGGTTACCTTGGGTTCCGCTTGCATTCGGGAGTGCAGGAAGAAATGGCGGATTTCCGACCTTGATGACCTTTTTGAATGTGCCGGAATGTCCGCAGGAATTGTTGGCGTGGATGTTTAGAGTGAATGTTCCTGCGGTGCTAAACGTGCCCTGAAGCTGTCCGCCATTTGCAGTAGGGATAAAATTAATTCCTGGAGGAAGTCCTGAGGCGGAAAGGGAGATGTTGTAGCAGTTGCTGAGTGTCGTGGCAGGAATGTTGACATTAATGGATTGGCCGGGGTGAGCACATGATGGGACATTGGATAAATCTACGTGGATTTCAATGAATTGTGCTAGGAATGCGTCGCTGGAATCAGATTTAGTAGTTTGGTAGGTATTTGCGGGGAACCCATCTGGCGTTATTCCGCCAACATACACTTTATTTCCTTGTCCGACACCAATCGCCATAGCCCCAGCGGGTCCATGCGTCGCACCGACTACTGTGCCCCATATCCTTTGGCCGTTGCTGAAATTGAACTTTGCCAAGTAGAAGCCTCCGTAAGTAGACTGTAAGTTGAACGCCCCTGGGGTTATTAAGTTACCTACATGATTATAGTTGGAAGTAATATAGACATTATTTTGAGAGTCTAAAGCTAGTCCCTTTTTACTAGGTGTATTTTTACCAGAATAATAACTTCCCCACACAAGCATTCCTGATGGGTTGAACCTGGCGATGACCGAGCCTGGATTACTTGGGTTAGCGTCAGTCGTCAATTGAAAACTCCCTGGCGTTACTAGACTTGAGTGCCCTGCCGATACTGAGGCGAAGAATACCAAATCACCGTTGGATGCTGCTTCGAGAGTGTTAGAGTGAAAACTATAGGATTCTCCAAAATATCGACTCCATAGTCTTTGGCCATTGGATGGATTAAAGCAGGCAATAAAATTAGAATTTGAGCCGGCGGGCGGTGGAGGAGTTTGCCCGAGCGTATCCATATTATTGCTAGAAGAAGTGATACCAGAGACGTAAACATTGCCGTTTACTCCTATTACAACATCTAACGCTTTGTCGTTTCCACTTCCGCCGATGTAAGTGGTCCAGATGAGAGTGCCGTTATTCGGATGAAATTTAGCCAAGAAGGCTTCTTCTTGATCAAGCCAGTTGGGAGCAGGCTTATGAACTGGAAGCGGGCCTGAATAATTTACTCCGCCAGATCCACAAATGTATATCCCATCGGATGCAATTCCTAAACCGTTAGCTTGATCCCAACCAACACCGCCATAGTAGCTTAGCCAGATGATTGATCCGTTATTCGGGTTGAGCTTTGCAACAAAGGCGTCGTATGATCCCCCGTGGGATACTTGATAAACTCCTGGAGTTGTTGGGAGCTGATCCCAATCTGTGAAGCCACAAACATATAGCGAATTATCCACTCCTACACCGATTTCAGTTATTTCGCGCAAAGGACCACTTCCTACTGGAAAACGAGTAGCCCATAAGCGATCACCATTCGGATTAAAACAAGCGATGAAAGGATTTCCTTGCGTATAAGGAGCACCAGGGCTTACCAAAGGCGATGTATTACCTTCCGATCCTCCATAGCCAACTATGATTACATTTCCATTGGAAAGGACTAAGATATCGTTAATAGTTTCAGATCCGTGTCCGTGTCCGTAATATGTTGCCCAAGTAAGACCTGGCTGTGCCTTAGTTTCAAGAAAAAAACAACCAAAAAGCAAACTATACAACAACAGAAAAGTGAATTTTTTATTTGTTTTCATGCTAGTAATATATGATGCTAAATAAAAAATGCAACAAAAAAAATGCGTTTTATTTTAAATTTTCTTGACCATCTTGGCAAACTAACTGCCTTACACCCTATGGATCGAGTAGATATAAATTACGCAATAATTTTAATCTTAACTTTAATTAGCTCAAGGTTTGGTGGATATTTTATCCCAATTTGCACCAATGAACAAAGCGTAAGCACGTAAATCCTTCTCATACAGCGTTAATACCCCTCTGACTACGGCAGAGTCATCTGCATGGCCAAGTGGATGTATGTGATCGGGGATTAGATCTGAGACATTGTGTGCGTAAATAATCGCAAAGGCTATTGCAGCTACAGCAACTATTGGTAAGTCGATGTAGGCTTCTTCGAGTGAATCCTCTAGTGCATCTGAGAGAAACTCGAGTTGGTCAACTAAATGAGGATAATTGGGGTCCTTAATTTGTGTGAATTCTAATTTTAACATTGGTAAACGATGTAAGAGATTCTTGAGAATACGTGGAGTTATTCTCTCTGCTCCGTGGGCTATGAATTGTGTAATATCAGACATAATTGAAGGTTAAATTAGTTGAAATTTTTTCGCAACGCTAATCCCTAAAATAATCGCTTCAGTTTTTTCCGTAATGTTCTAAAGTCCAAATATGATTCCAGACCTGCAAGGTTCACTCTTGTGCGAGGACGTTCGAATGGAGGCCAGTGGATCCAACACCATCGTTGGTGTCGTCAATTTTATCGGCGCACCTAGCTTGCCAATCCGAATATTTAAAGCTTGTGTCTGGACTCGATGGTGTTCTGGCAGCGGCCAATACACTCAAGTTACGAAAATAGTAGCTCCTGATGAGGAGACCGTGATAGGCGAGGCGACGATTCAATTCGAACTGAAAGACGTAGAAAGTCACACCACCAACGTGAATGTTTTCACGGGGCTTGAATTTAAGGAGTATGGCATTTATCACGTTGAAATTCTACTCGATGGGCAACTTAAGATCCGCTATCCTGTCAATGTTATCCGAATTCCTCCTCCCCACGCATAATCCGAGCAGAATCCATGTTGAGCTACCTCCTGCGGCGTCTGTTGCTGGCTATTCCTGTTTTGTTCCTTGTGGTCACAATTACTTTTTTCTTTATGCGGCTCTCCCCGGGAAGCCCATTTAGTCTGGATCGAGGGACTATCCCACCTAGAGTTCTTCAGGAACTTGAAGCACGTTACAAAATTTCCGGTCCTGTGCATGAACAGTATCTCTATTACCTCATGGATCTACTTCGTGGGGATCTTCGGCTCTCAACCAAATATCGGGATCGTTCGGTAAACGAAATCTTGGCCCAGACTTTACCGATCTCCATGATGCTAGGATTTTCCGGACTGTTGATAGCCCTTTTGATCGGCATCCCGCTTGGAGTCGTTGCTGCGACCCATCATGGTCAGACGACCGACATCTTCACGCGCTTGATCGCTTTAGTAGGCATCTCTACCCCTAGCTTTTTGCTGGCACCATTACTAATCCTCATGTGGGGCATCTCAATTCCAATTTTTCCAGTTGCAGGATTCGACTCGCCATTGGCTTTAGTCTTGCCTTCCTTGTGTCTAGGGTTACCTGCAGCCGCTGCGATTGCGCGATTGATGAGGACTTCTTTGCTCGAGGTGCTCTCCTCTGACTTTATCCGCACCGCACGAGCGAAGGGGTTGTCGGAAAATAAGGTTGTTTACAAACATGCCCTGAAAGTCGCCATTCTTCCGATTATCTCGTATTGCGGTCCGCTTGCAGCACATTTGTTAACGGGCTCAATCGTCGTGGAAACTATCTTTCACATCCCTGGTATGGGGCCTTTTTTTGTGAATAGCGTTCTTAATCGTGATGTCTTTTTGATCGGAGGTGTCGTTTTGACATTCAGCCTGCTCCTGATTCTTTTTAATTTAGTTACAGATCTGCTTTACACCTTTGTTGACAAACGTATCCGACTTTCATGAATGTGCATCAGGATTCAGAATCACGACAGTTTCCTCTATTGTTCTGCCTTCTTGGAATAATCGTAGCTTTTGCAGTGATTGTGCCATGGATCAGCCCTTACGATCCTTCTGCGCGGTCTGAACGTCAGTTTTCACCGCCATCTTGGGAACATTGGGGAGGCACTGATCTACATGGTCGAGATGTGCTCACCCGTGTAGCTTATGGTCTGCGGATCACATTGTTAGTAGGAATCACTGGGGCAACGATAAGTCTGATGATCGGAGTGACAGTAGGAGCGCTTGCGGGCTACTTCGGCGGCTGGATAGATAATCTCTTAATGCGTCTAGTGGACACATTGTATTCGCTACCGCGACTGATTTTTGTCATTCTGATTATCACCTTGCTGGATAAACCTACCACGAGCCTTCTTCACGAGCTCAACCTCCATGCTCTACTTCCGCACGCACGCATTTTGCTTCTTTTCATCGGATTAGGCTGCGTCGAGTGGCTCACCATGGCACGAATCGTGCGTGGACAAGTCCTGATGATTAAGGAATTACAATTTATCCAAGCGGCTCGGGCGCTCGGCCAAAATCATTTTGCTATCTTGTGGAAACATATTCTACCACAGGTGAGGGGGATTGTGCTGGTCTATTTGACGTTGACTATTCCTACCGTGATGCTGGAAGAATCTTTCCTGAGCTTTTTGGGGCTGGGTGT
>JANWVL010000146.1 GCA_025056655.1 Candidatus Methylacidiphilales bacterium | reverse complement strand
TCAAAGCACGGGGATGGGGCTGCACGTTACCCAGACCGGCGCAGGGCAAGTTCAGTCCATCCCCGCGCAGAGCCTCGATCTTGTGGACTGGCAGCAGGTCTACCTCGATGTGCTTGAGTACAAGCAAGCGCGAGGGATGAGTAACTTGGTGGTTCCTTCATCGGCAGTCTTGCGCACAATTGCTGCCTCAAATTGCTGTCATATTGTTGCTGAAGCGCATATGCTTTTGCCTCAGTCACCAAAGGATTGGCATAAGCTTCAACAAGTAGTTACTCGTCTGCTCTGTCTGTATGTGGATCAATACTATCGTACATACTGCGGATCACAAGATAACTGTAGTTCTTTTGCTCATTAGAATATACGCCATTTGTTTAATCCTAGTTGTAATGAGCATGTGGTGCATGCATATTTTGCAGATATGTTAGATTTGCTTAAGTCTTAGCGAAATTATTCAAGCGCCTTTTATGATATAATATTGCCATGAAATAGATAGTGCCATTTAATTTATCCGGATGATTGAAAAATAACAGGTTTTTCTATGAAATTGTCCATTTGAAATGAGATTTTTTTTCAAATCGGCGTAAATTGGTTTATAATAGAACATGAAATCCATAGATTAGTGATGCTTAGACAAGTGATGAATCACTAATCTAAGGATCAGAGATATCAATTCACAGGAGGTTTAGAGAAATGACAACCCAAACTACCTATTCAAATGAGAACAAAACTCTCGTCAATCCAGCTGAATTCTATTTGCGATCACAAAGCAATCCAATTAGTCGGAAAGCAATAGAATCAGATCTGGAAAAATTCGCAAAAGTGAATGGCTACGAAAGATGGCAAGATATTGATTGGTCTACAGTTGAAGTGGATCAGATTCAGAGTTTTGTCAATGGAATTGTAGCTAGAGGTACACCGACAACCGCCAAACGCGCTCTAACCACACTACGTGGAGTAGCCAAGCAAGCTTTTCTTTTGGGTTATATTCCGAACGATAAATTCAATCAGATAAAATCACTTCAGTTGAATTATGATTTGATGTATGATGGATCGAATAGATCAATGAACCCGCTGGATAATGATAAGGTTAAGAAGATGATTGAGGCTTGTTGGAAAGATAGTAAGACATCAGGGAGTAGAGATGCTGCGCTAATAGCTCTTGCGGCTGCAACTGGTGTAAGCTGCCAAGAACTTTTGTCTGTGAGAGTTGGAGACGTTCAAGAAACAGAAAATGGTTGTGAGATAACTTTTAATACCCCGAATGGTAAATCAACTATTCTGGTTGAAAATGATGTTGCTTACGCTTTAAAGAAATGGCTAAGCGTAAGAGGAAAAGACGGGGATTATCTCTTTTGTGCCCTTAAACGTAATGGGGTAGATACTTCCAAGAGTATCTTGCCTCCCGCGGCATATCAGGTTCTTTCTAAAAGAGCTAAGGAAGCTGGGGTTGGGGATGTTACATGGTATGAAATCAGAAGATTAGGCGGCCGTAAGGTAAGCGAGATTGATAATAGCGAAGCGTCACAAGACATGTTTAATATAGGGCAAAGCATGTAAGAGGTAAACCCGCCATAAGTGTTGATCTATATGGTCAGAACTATGGCGGGTTTATCTTTTTATAACAAACAGGTAGGGCAATAGTCGTTATATCACTCATCAGCTTAACCAAATCAGTCAATCTCTTAGAATCTTGCGCCAAGTCGGCTGGATGTATCTGGATGACGACTGTTTTTGACGCATAAGGCGCAATCTGTGTGTCAAATGCGTAATCCGTAACCAAACTGGGTCAAGTACTCTGGTGATTGTGCATTGTCTCTCTACCCTACCGCATCACAGCCCCCAACTGATGACTAACCCATGGTCTAACTCGATTAGTTGTTTATATTAGTCTGGAGTAAGAAAACGCATCTTTCTCACCATTCAAACCGATGGCTGGACGCGCTGCGTAATGAGCTGGTAGATACTCTGACCCGCAATGGAGCAGTGTTACAGGCGGTGGTGGATCAATCGTCACGGTCATTTCAATATTGCACTAACGGCTTCAGTGGGTATGCTGCTTTAGACTGCCGTGGCTGCAGTATTTGATTACGCATGTCAAATCGCATATCTATTTGATCGCAGCAAGTCTCGCCGAGTTATGATGGATCTAGCTCGGTTAGGCTGATGGATGCGGTGCTTTTTGTGGTATATGGAGGAGATGGGGCAGTTGGTTGCGTTTTTTGCATCATGCTAGAATTGGTGGTAACTCTTCAATCAAGCATCTATAGGTTATTACAACTATCCAAGAGACTACGCAAGTATTGGGGTTGAGGCACTTTATAAAATGGCATCGATCTATTTGTCGCTTTTATAATAACAAACCTTCATTTCTTTATCGCTATCATCATAAGAGATTGGTGTGGTCCTATGAATTTTTGCATATAATTAATCCCGTTACTTAAAGATGAACCATATGTGGGTTGATTGTGATTGTCGCACTTATAATTTTTAGGATTTTTCTATATCAACAGACCATTGAATTGATGTGAGATAAGAAATAATAAGCAGGCAGTTTTGTACTGCCGCAATAATGCGTGATGATTAGAATATTTATGTATCTATTCAACGATATTTCTTAGGAAGTTCCTGGACCACTCGTGACCTATCTTCTCAATATCCACGTGATACTCTTGTCTATTTTAGAGTGTCGTATATAATATATCAGGAGATGTATTATTACCCGTATATAAAGCTCAAAAAATCCGACGCGGAGAATACGATCGAGTTTAGCATCAAGCTAGATAGAGGGATGGGGGACATCATAGCCGTTTTAATTGAAAGATCTCTGAGGTCTTTCAGATACGGCAAAAGAATAGAAGCATACAGAACATCACCTGTCATAGAAGATAAAGCAACTATTGAGTGGCTATCTGCAATCTTGCGAAATATTTTTATGCCGAATGATACAGAATATCACAACCTCCGGTTTATTATAAAAGAAAGAACTATAAAGGAAGTAGATGATAAGGTTGCACCGATTTTAATTCCAGAGGGTATTGTAATACCAGAAGATATACATATTGATTGTGTGATATCAGAACCTCATGATTCGGCCGATTATTATGTAATACAAGGTTTTCCATCTCCTATTATTTCTATAGATATCAGGACTGAAAATTATTCTATAGGTGGTTCACAATATGATCAAGTGGTAGGCAAGATCAAGGCGCTATCTGGATGGTCGGCGTATGAAATATTTGTAGAAGCGATGAGGTTTTGTGCATATAATTTGCAAGCGGTTGCGATTTCAACTGGCGGAATGGCAGATTTTCAGGAGAAAAGAAATAAAGATAAGCTGGTTGAAAAAACTCCACCCAATTTGGAAGACCTAGGATTAAGTGTTAGATGCTATAATGCTATTAGGCGAAGTGGTATTAATGATACAAATGCTTTGCTTGAAGCGCTTAGGAAAGGATTATCTATACGCGGTTTGGGGGCGGCTGGGTTATCAGAAGTAAAAAATAGTCTCAGGAGATTTAATATAAATATAGGGGAATCATATATTAACTCATAATATCATTATTACTCGAATTGCTTCTTAATAAGATTCTGGCTTTCTCGATAATATTATAAATCCATTTAACATCCTTGATAGTTAGATGATTCGATGAGGAAAATTTTATGAATTCTACCTGTAAAAATCTAATCAATAAATCTCTTGATTTTGACTCAAAAATCTGATCTGCTAGTTTTTCTTTTTCGATGGAATCGAATTTTAAGTACAAATCAATCTTATTTTTTAGGTCTATTTTGTCGTATATTTTTTTGATAAACCATGGATGATTGATCCACTTCATAGATATACAAGTAACTACATCATCAGGTTTCATCATACTGGCTACATTAATGATTCTTTTATCGTCTAAACGGTCTAATATCTTTAATATCCTCATCTTTTGTTCCTGCGATGAGTTTGATAATATATATTCAGAAGACAGTCGGTTAAGTATATGTTTCAATGGGGGGTGAAAAAATTTCAACAAGCGAGGATAAGACAGGTATATATGCTTTAATAGCCATTTATCCCGACGATAAATATAGAAAGATAATATGTCTTGTGCACACGCTATCAGCATATCGATAACATCCGAAACAAGACGACCGTTTAAAAAATTCTCCTCTATCTTAATAAAAGATTTCATGCCCATGATTATGTTTAATTTTATTTTATCATCGTCGGGTAACAGTTTTATGTAATAATCCAACACATTTTTCGATATAGGCCATGTCATTAACGCTAAATATAGATCATCACAGGTAAGGTCTTTGATTTTTTTCTCAAGCAGTTCAGGAGTTATACATTTCCAATCTCTCCCTGCATTGATCTTATATATTCCGCTTAATTTAGAGAAGAGGTAAACCATCAATTCTTGGTTATTTTTCAATATCTTGCCTAGTGTATATATAAGTGAATTATCTAGAGCGTCAAGATCTTTTTCGGATAGAAACATAAAAGCGTCTTGCCAATAAGAGCAAGCCTTAATAAGAGCATGTCTCTTGGCTTTTCTTATAATCTCGACTTTGATATATTCGTCATGAATACCGATTACATGATAAGCGTAAATTGCTTTCGTCGCGTCCAATCTCAATAAAGCTTCTGCTCTGATATTAATAGGCACATCATGCCAATCTAAAATAGCACGATATAGTAAATCACCCTCTAATCTATTTAAGACTGAAATACATACATCCGGCTTGATGAATGGCCACAAGCTACATCCCCGCGCTGCGAGATCTTCATCAATTTTATCGATCACATTTACTGCTATATCATTTAATTTATCTCTTTCTTTTTCTCTCAATTCTAAAATATTATATCTCGCTAATACATCGATAATCCAATACTGTATCTCAATCGGCCAAGATATTATTTGATCAAATGCTAGGCAAGGATCTATTAGAGTCGCGTTAGCTATATAGTAATGTATATATTTTCTTTGTATATTTCCATTATGTATTCCTTCGGCAACTTTATTCATCATTATTCTTCTCGTGCGTTTATCTGAACGATAAAAATCAATGTTCCAACGTGATGCTTCAATAAAAGCGACACAATCGCTCTTGCTTTCATTGTTTTGAATGTATTTATAAAAATCTATGACATTATATATTTTCAATATCTTCCCGTAGTTAATCTCTGACGCAAACAATAATACACCAAAATCTTTTTCTCTGTATTCTTCTAAAATAAAAGTATCTATAGATTCGATTATACAATGTATAAGATTTATCAAACTACCCCGACCTTTTATAATTGTAGAGAATATATCATATAGATATTCTATGCGATCATTTTTGTTCAAGTATTTAACAACAAACTTAAGTATATATGATAGGATATTAGGATATAAAAACCAGTCTTTAAGATGATCTACATCTACTAATCTAGTTAAAAGTTTTTGTACATCATCACCTTTGGTGTTAATCTTTGTTTCTTCCTCTTTATGATCAGTCATATTCTTTCTTTTCAGCATATAATAGATATAAATGCGCGCTAAGAAAATGGCTACCCAGAGAAAGTATTTCTCATATAATCATGTAGAAGAGGATGGGAAAGATTCTAACTCCAATAATTCACGCATGCCCTCACTTTCATTAGAATATGAAAGGGAACTTGTTTTAGCTATACAGAAACCCGAGACAAGCACAATTCCTCCTGAAGAAGCTAAAAGTATACTTGTTGATTCATATAGGGGCTTGATCATCAAAATCGTCCGATATTATACCAGTAAAATTCCAGACCTCATCAGTTATCGTGAAGACTTAATGCAGGATGGGATTGTAGGTCTATTAACCGCCGTGAATAGGTATGATTTTTCTTATAATACACGACTTAGTACTTATGCGACACCATGGATTCACTCATCCATACAGAACGGCATAATCAAATACATATACGATAGCAAGGTTCCTTACCATGCTCATTTAAAACATGATAAGTCATCCAATGAGCTATTTTTTGCTGTTTGTAGTTTAGAAGAAAAAACTGATCCTTCTAAAGAAGATTCTAATACATACGAAGATATCATTGAGGATAAATCTCAAGGAGATATGCTCTCACTTATTTCTATGGACGAAGATCTTCAGGCATTAAGAAATGCAATGCAGGTTTGTTTAAAAGAAAGGGAAAGAAATGTGCTTATTTTATATTATGGGTTACAAGGAGAGGTACGTAAAAGCGGTACACAAATTGCTAAAATGTATGGTGTAAGCAAACAAATGATTAATGAGATAATCAAAAAAGCAAAGATGAAGCTGGCTGAATACATTAATTCACATTACAATTCATACAGCGTTTAATTTGAGCTAAATTCAAATATTAGCAGCCATGTTCTGCATATTTCTACGCACTAAAGAATCTAATATGAATTTAACATATGGTAAATCCGTTTGTGATACTTTATTCTTGCCTTGATATAGATATAAAGGCATACTCATTTTAACTGTTTGATTTGAAGCAGCTAAAATAGCATAAAAATCGGCAAAACGAAAAGCAAGAGTGCCGTAATTTTCCCATGCCTTTTGATTAACCTTCCATATCTCTTGAGAAGAAAATGGAGCAATCACACAATCGAATTTTCTATTGTGAAGTTGATTTGTGCGTAGAATATAGACAACATTTTTTTGGGGCAGTCCAATATTATTTATGTAGTTAATTTGTTTTAATAATTGCAGCATCTCAGACGAGGATATATCTATATTCCTATGATGAGTTGCTATTTGTTCCCTGAGGCGTTCTATCTTCCCATGATAGATAGGAGATCTTTCTGTTAAATAACGGCTATGATTAAGCAAATTAGGTAATGCTGATGACATACTAATCTCACGGAGCATGTCATAAAAATTACGCGAATTCGATTTATTTACTGAGTTATAGAAATTAATAACTGCGCGTTCTGTTGAGTTAATTTGCTTTAATTGATTGATTTCTTTGCTATAGAAATTAGATTTTAATTCTGCGGATGGTTTATATTCGGAAGAAAGGAGAGAACAGATTTTGGCTATTTTTTCTGGGGTTATCTCCTTTTTCTGCACGCAATTCGCGAATTCAAATATCATGTCACTTAATGCGTCACGCAAACTATCATGGCATATCACTTGACACCGCATAGAAACTAGGAAATCGGTTATCAGGTCGAGTATATAAAGTGAAGGCGAGACTACGGCAACGCTTTGTCCTCTTGACAATGCTTCCATAACATGTAAGTATACAGATTGTAATTCTTGTTTCTCATCTGCATATCTCTTGTACGAAAATTTAATGTTCTTAACGTTGCTGATTGTAGGATGCCGATAGGTTTTTAGGCTTGGTTTGATAATAGAAATGGGATCTATTAAGAGTAGATCATTTGAGATATGACTAAGCGTTCTACTTGGAGCATAGAAAATTCCTTCTAAGTCATCAGATGCATTATTTTGTTTTTTTATCTCATTCAGGGTTTGATATAACATGCCTGTAGCGCTTCCGATAATGCCTTCATAGCATATATCAGAAGCTACTGTGATTTTTGTCTGCGTTGTATTGGTCAGAGCAATAATTAACTCTAGCCCTAGTATATCAAAAGTTTCAACGCTGTCAAAAAACAAGTTATCAGGGATAGTAGTTTTATGGCGATAAATATGAGTAAGAGCGCGACACATCAGATCAGATGGATCATAAAGGTTTTGGTCATGTAAAATTTTGTCGGTTCCCCGTAAAATTTCCTCCGTAACTTTATTGTTTTGCGACATTTCTAGCATCATCTTTCGATGAGGTAAATTGGACACATCCATAATTTTACCTGGAGGACATAAACTTAGGCGTAAGATTGGAGTATCAACTAGTGTGCTGTCTAAGAATTTTTTAACAAAGGGATGTTCTTTATATTCTTGTGCCACTTTGAGAATAGCCGATCTCCTTTGATGATATGTAGCCATTTCTTTTCCATCCCATGCTGGTAGGTTATCTGCAGGCAACGAATTTCTGACAAATTGAAGCAAACTTTTGACAGTTCCCTTCTTATTCAACGTCTCTTTAATCATGGAGGCCATTTCTGGGATAATATTTCGTGTTGAGAGAAAGTCTTGCCGTGTATACATATCGCAGGTGTTTAATGCGTCTTCTGCTGAATTAAAGATTAGCGCACTTGATCTAGACTGAGAAGCTTCGACGTGATTAAGAATAAGCGACATGGTCTTTGAAGAAGAAGCCAAGCCAGATATATAAACTAATTTACCCATATTACTACCCCCTATACAAGGCGTTAAACGGATTCCTGGATTGACCCATAACTCTTCTATGATTTCCAGATAAATATGCGATAATATGAGAATGGGCCTCACCAGGGGTCATTGTTTCATAGATATTCTTTAATGCTCTCATAACTGGATAATCGTGAACTTTACCATTTGTGGTAATTACAGTAAGTCTGCGTGCTCGTGTAATGCTAACATAGCACAGATTTTTATTTTCATCGCTTTGATTAAAGGGCGGAAATACATTATTAAAAAACGGGATGAACACGATATCATACTCTAATCCTTTTGCTTGTCTTGGCTTTAATAGATGCACAACGATTTCATTACAGTTATCAGTCCATGCATTTAAATCGCTGATTTTATCTTCACTATATTTTCTATTTGCCAACCAATCGATCCACTCAGCGACTAATCTCCTATCTTGTTTTTCGTTGGGTATAAAAAGATCTATAATCGCTTGCTTAGCATTTGTCAGTAATTTATCCAACATAACTTGATCGTCTGTGTTGAACTTTTCTGCGCATATCTTTTGGATATCTTTTTCAAGCATAGAGTGTCCCTTGAACACATGATCGTAATTTTGAGAAAGAATAACCTTAATAATATCACATGCAACATCATTTAATGCAGTTGGTTCATTTTGTTGTTCCATCGCTTCGTATGCATTCTTTCTCATTTCTAAAATTTTATCAAAAAGAACACGAAGATGATGAATCAACTCCTTATTCTCTTCTTTAAAGCTTTCGTTTTCTAAACATAGGCGCATGTCTTGTATTACATTTTCTTTATAACACGAATCTTCTTTTATGATCTTTATTATATCATCTCTAAGTTTTGAATTCTCCTGATGGTTTGAGAAATGTGGCATGATTGCTGTAAATAATATTGATGGGTCTTCTTTGCCGAGTGCTAATGCATATAAAGAATGGATATAACTAAATGCATCCCCTTTTAAGAACGAATCATCAAAAGGTGAAAAACTGATCCCATTTTGAATCAACGCTTTTTCTATATTCAAAGCAATGGTTGCATCCTGACAAATGATTGCTGCAGTTTTGCATTGAGTATCGTTCCCTTGAACCTCTTTCAAGATCTTAGCGATAAATTTGGCATGATCTTCGTTGTCCATATATTTTTCATCAAAAGTAACGATATATCCTGAGGGTTGATGGCTAAAAATATTTGTTTTGCCCTTAAGAGATTTTAAAGAACACACCCCTTCTTTGTTGTTCAATATATTATCGTATAAAACAAGCACGTATTTTTTCATTATATGTTCACTTAAGCTAATATCTTTCATATTATCTGTAAATCCCTTTTTATCCATCATCTCTTTCAAGAATGTTCTGGCTGCATAGGTTAACTCAGGGTGATATGATCGATGATCTTGGGTTAAGTAGTAAATAAATTTATCTATGTCCACATCTTTTGTCTTGTCTTTTTTTCTGGAATGATTGATATAACCTGTTGCTAATAACTCATAGGCCTTGATGCCGAGTGACCCGCGAAATTGATAGATGCTTTGATTAGGATCACCAAATACAGCTATTTGGTAAGGGGTGCTATGATTTTCAATCAATGCATTTAGAATAGCATACTCACCTAAAGCAATATCTTGAAATTCGTCGTAAAAGATGTATGGATACATACCAGCGTAAACTTTCATGATGTATGGTTTTCCAAGCATTAAGACATGCGCATAATGTTTAAGGGAGTCTAATAAGATGGTATTCGCAGGTTTAGACACTTCTTTTAGAATAAGCAACATTAGACCACCTAGGTATATTATTTTCTCAATCTCATCTTTTAATATTATTTCGCCGCCATTTATTTTTTTAACCAAATCGGCGACCGTTTGGATATAATTATCGTACATATCATCATGGCTTAATTTATCTGCGCTTAATTTGCTTGAAAGAAGCATGCCAATAAAATCCATTGCATTTTTTTGGCAAAGCTCTATGATGCGTTTGAAGGCCATTTCTTTATTTTTATTATCATTGCTTAATCTACTAATCACATTCATGTCGTTTACAACTGTTTCTAAAATTTCATAAGAATTGAAATTTTCTATATTGCCGAAATATTTATCGAGGTTTATGTTTAGTAATTTTACTGCATCCTTGTCTTTTTTTATCAGTGCTTTGTATAATAAATCCTCTGTTCTTTTGACCTCTTGATTTTCTGTTATCATATGTAACCGTTTATCTGGATTACCAAAAAAAGACGCTTCTGAATAAATCATGCGTCTGGCAAGTGCGTCTGTTGTCATCACATTAATTCCATAAGCGATGCTTCGATTTAATAATGCCGATAAGCGATCTATCATTCTCTTTACACCGATGCGTGAAAACGTAATAGCTAAGATGTTAGCTGGAGGCACACCTTCAGCGATCAGTGCATAGATATTTGCCACAAGCGTTGTGGTCTTTCCAGTGCCTGGTCCAGCTATGACCATCTTTGGCCATGGTGATTGAATAATATTTACTTGTTCTTCTGTGAGGTTCAGAGACTCTGAAATGAAACGGATCTTTTCTGATATGGCCATTTGATATATTTTAATTCAATTGCGCAGTATCTAGGGTAAACAAAGAGGAGCTTGTACATAATGTAACTAGCGCAAAATCAACGAAAATATTACAGATGCTTCGATTCCAGTACATTTTTATAGAAATATTGTTTTTTTTACAATCATCAAAACGATATTATTGTGAGAATGAGTGTGAATGGTTGGTTAAATTGATTTCATTCAGGACGTTTTCTTTAGCATTTAGATAATACTCGATTGCCCTATCAATTTGCGTTTCAATGTTCGATATCTTTATTATTTCAGGGATCAAGGGATGAGGAGAACAATACCGAATACCTATAGCTAATGGACCGTTATATATTCTTTTTAAACCTTCGCCATCCTTAATTTCATCGTTTGCAATAAATACATCCATTGCGTTTAATAATCTTAAGACATGCGTGTTCACATAACTTCCAGGTGTTACTGGATATGACTTGGTTTTATTTATGCATACCTTACTTTTATTGTTGAAACATTTAATCAGCACTAAATCATTATCATTTATGGATACACTCTCATGAAGAGCATCAAGGAAATCGGCATATTTAATGGCCCATTTGGAAAGCTCATAGCACTCAGATTCAGATAACTGGTTGTGTTTTAGTGGATCAAGTATCGGTAGAAATCTTGTCTTGGTAAATTTATCAAATGGCTCATTGATGCGAATTTCACCTTGTTTTTCGAGGAAAAATGAAAAATTATTTGCGTCTAAAATATAAAGAGAAGCAATTTGTGTTCTTAAACCCCTTTTTAGACGTAAAAAGGGTATCGCACCATATTTAATCAGGTGATGTATCAAATACTGTGTTGATAAAGAACGACGATTCAATGAGAGTTGGTATTTCATTTATAGTTAAAATAACCTTTATAGGGAAATAGCTCTCTCATATTAGGCGAAGATCTCAGCTTGCGCAGTGCCTGAGCTTCAATTTGCCTTACCCTCTCACGAGTAATGCCCATCTTTTTACCGATCTCCTCTAGGGACATTTCTTTATCCCCATTTAATCCGTATCGCATGATAATTAATTTTTGTTCGCGAGGCGTCAATACTCGCAACATCTGAGCAATAGTATTACTAAGATCGCTGCTTTCTACATGGATATCAGGATTAGCACTCGTTAAATCTGGTATTAAATCGCCAAGTGAATTGCTATCCTCTTCATCTGAAAGAGATTCGTCTAAACTCACGACATGTTTCGAAGCCCCGAGAATCTGTCTCACTTTTGTCGGTGAAAGTGATAGTTTATCAGCCAACTCTTCAATAGTTGGTTCGCGACCAAGCTCCTGTCTTAATTGATGCGATATACGATGAACGCGCGCGACTGTATCGTTCATGTGAACCGGCAACCGTATAATTCTTCCATGATCAGCGATCGCCCTAGTAATCGCTTGGCGTATCCACCATGTGGCATAAGTACTGAATTTGTTACCGCGCTTCCAATCAAATTTGTTAACTGCACGCATTAAACCGATATTACCTTCTTGAATTAGATCGACAAAGCCTACACCTCTTCCGATATATTTCCTCGCAACACTTATAACCAGCCTAGTATTAGACATAATAAGTGTTTCTCTTGCCTTTACTCCTTCGTCAAATATCTTCTTTAACATGACCTCAGCCTCTGCACGAGTACGGGGCTTACGCTTAAGCTTGAATTTACTATCCATCTCCTCTATTAATTTATCAAGGGTTAGATTTGTTAAATTATTTAGAATAGACTTAGCTGTTTTACCTGCCTCGATAGCTTTTGCCAAAGTCACCTCTTGGTCTGCCGTTAAAAGTGGCATTTGAGTCATATCTTTAATAATCAAACCCTGCAAATCCCCTTCGTATACAATTTGTTTCAGGATCTCTTCATCATTCATTTCCTCCAAGGGATCATATTCTTTTTCATCATCTTCATCATAATCATCGTTGTTTGAAGGCATTTCATCATCTTGAAATTGCGCTGTTATGTTATCATCACTTACAATACTCACACCCATCTCTTGCAACATATCTATTATTTCCGCTCTTCCTTTTTCATCTAAACTATTTTGAGAACATATTTGATCAAATTCTGCCGCTGAGATTGTCCCATCTCTTATCGCATTAAACAATTCATCTTCTATTGTTATTTCTTCTAACGCTTTTATTTCAGCGCTATTAATAGGCTGTAGCGGTATGACTATCTTAGGTTTTTCGATCCCTGTGGTCTTTTTCTTTGTCTTATTACCCATATCTACGCCTCTTTTCGTCTTCGTCATACATTAACCTCCATATTATAGTATATCCAAAATACGTATTCTGACAACTATGGCAAAAGTGCTTATAATGAATTATAGAGGATTGAAATATGGCTGAAAATATAGATTTAAATGATTTAAAAAGATCGTGCTCTATCACTAGTCTAGCATATCAATACAGCTCTTTGGTTAAAAATCGGATGTGCCGTTGCATATGTGGTGAAAGACGAGATACCCATCCATCAGTAAGTTTAAACGAGGAAAATGGCTTGTTTTATTGTTTTATATGCAACAAGGGCGGAAGTGCATTGGATTTCATTATGATGGCAAAGAAATGTACATTTAAAGAAGCAGTCCAAGTTTTAAAAGAATTCGTCGAAAAAAACGGCAGGAAAGAAGATTATATCCCTTTACACCGACAAGAGACAGAAGAAGATGAAATTACTGACGAGAAGACTAGTTTAATCTTGCGAGATGCGATTACGCTCATGCACGAGAACTTGAAACGAGACAAAAAATATAATGCCATGGATTATCTTCTCATGCGTGGATTTAATCCGATAACTATAGATAAATTTAAGATAGGATTTTCATACATGTCGAGAGATTTTGTCAATTTGATGCTATCTCGCTTTAATCATGCTCCTGCTGATGTCTTAAAAGCAGGGCTGGTTAATAGTCACTGGGATCCATTTCTTAAACATCGCATTGTTTTCCCGATCTATGAAAAAGAAAATGTGGTTTATTTAATAGGGCGTTCGATTCGTGATAATCAACAACCAAAGTACTTAGGACTACCTACATCCTCTTCAGTAAAAATGCCGCTATTTATCGGCTCTGAAAATGATCCTTATGTTTTGATTGTCGAAGGCACCGTAGATGCTTATGCTGCTTGGCAATCTGGAATCTATGCCAATGGTTTTAGTATAGCGGCACTCCTAGGTTTACCAAGTGGTAAAAGTTTTAAACATCTAGAAAGAAACGGTGTTTTTAAAAAGCGCGGTTTTATTATGTTAGATAGTGATGCCGCTGGTATAACATCTATGTCTACACTAATTGATGCATTTAATAAGCAAGGAATAAAACCTGCTATTATAGTAAGCAATAAAGCTATTCAACAATTTCAAAACGATAAGATTCTTGCGCAGTTCAAGCATAAAGAGTTTGATGTCATTCGTTTACCAATGGAATTTAAAGATCTGGGCGATATCATGAAGGATAAGAAACTAGATGAGTTCGCTAGATTTATGGAGATAAGGTCTAAAAAAATATATGATAATAGTTATGCTTTGTGAAATCAAAATCGCAAGGCTACATAGTTTTGTTTTTGATGTCCATAGTATAGAGACATTATCATTAAATTACAATACAATACTTGATGAACGAATAGTGCTTGCCTAGATTAAAAAAATTCTCCCTCCCCCCCTTATTTTGATACAACTGACCAAAAATTTACTCTAAATTCAACTATCGGTAGATATATCAGTAGATAAATGTTTAAAGTACATCGCCGAACATACTCAGATCCCCATCCAATGATTCCTAACCGCCCCCCTTCGCTATATTTTTTATACTAGATAAACAGCCAACATTTACCTATATCAAAAAATTTTCCCTATGAAAATGACGTTATCACAAGGACATAGATGGGGATAATTATCTATTTAAAATCGTAGATGATTTATGGTAAAATATAATAACAGAAGATGAACATCAAGAAATTGTATGGTAGATATAAAAAGATATTGCTTTTATATGTAATATCATACCAACGTATTTTATAGCATATCCGTAGAAAGATATAATCAAACATTGCAGTCATGTTATGTTATTTATGTAAATTTAATTAGCTGTAATATTGGAATAATGATATTATTTAAATATGATGTCGAGTGTAAAATATTGAAAAATATTTATTTAGTTTTTACAATCACTCCGGCTTTCAAATAATTCAAGTTTGCAATCTGTCTAAAATATCATTTCGAATCTAACCATGTATCTATATGTTTGCAGTTTAAGGTATATTATATACAATATTAGTATAATACGATCAGTATGCAAATAATTTATTGAGTATAACAAATGGTAAATAACCGACTAGTTACTATGTGATGGATTTAAGCATGCTCTCTGCTATGTATTTGACTCAGTTAGCTATTCGTTGTATGCTTGATTCGTATTTTTTATTAAGCCAAAAAGCATTGCTATAAAGATATATATTGCTCACTTGATGCTAAATTCTGATCAGATAGCCTATTAGATTGGATTAGTAAAGAGGATGACGATTACAATCCATTCCCAGATAATCCCGCGCGTTGTCTTAATTATTATTATTTTGATCTCCCTTTTGCTTATTTCTTTTTATAGCAAATACATCGAGTTTTATATATTCATAATTTTGCACTTTAATTTATTAATATATCTTAATTATAAGTGTGGAAGAAGTTGATAGGACTTTTCATCTATTTGGATTAAGAGGATTTCAATCGGTTTACAAACGAAGAAAGGAGATTATAATATAGAAAGAGATGACTAATTATTCACTCGCTGATCTACCATATCTAATGCAATTTATAGAGATTCCACCGGATATTTACAGACATATTGAGTCTTCTTTTAATTTATATCCTAAAGAAACATCATTATTGTTGAGATACTTTTCGTTTGATCATTATATGGACGTAGTGATATTAGCGACTAAATTTTTGGTAGACAAAAGGATAGTTAAAGATATTTTCGAATTGGATTTTGTTAGAACAATTCTAGGGCATGCTGCACACGGTTTTTTTCTTAAGTATTTATTATACATGTCCGGAAATATCAAAGCTCTAGAAGAAATTGAAGAATACCTCAATAGTTTAAAGACACTAGACGGCCTTAATTTTTTAAGAATTATGACTATGGGTAGTGATGATAGGATTATAGAAATCATAAAAAAATGCTTAATCAAAAAGTCGAAGAATATTGCATACATACCTTATATTTGTGATTATTTCGCAAACATATTCTATAGCACTTTTAGAGACAAAATAATTGATGGGATATTAAATAAAAGTGAGTTGTATTCATATCGCATGCATATGATAAAATCGCTCTCTACTTCTAATAATCCAGTTTGTGTCAAAGATTTGATTTATATATATAAAGAAACGGACGATATAAAAATGAAAAGAGCTATTATAGAATGTATGCAGAATTGCTTATTACACGAAGCTGTTGATTTCCTCCTTGATACAATATATAACAATAAAAATACATCGCTAGATTTAGCTTTTGATGCGCTTGTACAGATTTATAATAAATTGACCTATGATGAATATATGAATAAAGATTGTATAGACAAAGCGGAAAGAGAAAGGATTATAAACACTATAAGGCAAAATAAAGATAAATTAAAGTATGTAGCTATGGACGCTCTTGATAAAAATAAGGACTGCAGAATGATTTTGGCTTCTTTTAACTTACTATTTTCTATCTGTGGTATTGAAAAAGACACATCCATTTTGGATAAAAACAAGTCTATAGGCCTGGATTTATATGATAATAAATTAAAAATATTCAAGATTATCACCAACAAGATATTTAAAAAAGAAAACGTTTTATTCATGCTAGAATACATAAAAACTGGAGATGCTCAAATGATAATTGAAATATATAAAGAATTCCCGGTAATTGAATATTTAAGAGATAAACTGCGTGTATTTTTTGATGAAAATATAGATAAATTATTCTCGAAGATGTTGGATGTAATATTTATTAACAACATGGATTGTTTGTTGCCTTATATACCTTATATATTAGAGCATAAAAATATAGAAATTACTACAGAACTACGTGCTCTTAGAATTGCTTCGCTTGTACATAAAAAAGAATTTATCGAATTTCTTGAATCATATATAACAGAAAATTACATAAATAACAAAAGAGAATATCTTTTGCTTTTATTATACGAGCTAAATAAAACTAAAGGTGTAGAAGTTGCTAAGAATATTATACACAAAATTAGTATGAGTGAAGGATATGAATTCATCGATCAACCATCGCTTTTTATCATATTATCAACTCAAAATGATCCTTCGTCATTAGCTTCTATTTTTGACTTCATGAGCAAAGAAAAAAAAGATATGTACTATAAAATCATTCGATTGTTTAAATATTTAGACAAGGAGAATATTCTAAAATCTCTGTCTGTTGTTTATAATAATAATCAAAACTCGTCGAAGATTTTGGAAATATTAAATAAATGCCATATGCCAATAAAAGATGCTACACAAATAGATATTGATCACTTGGTGCTAAATTCTGAGTAGGTAGCTTACTAGATTTGATTAATGGAGAGGATGACGCTTACAATCCATTCTCAGATAATCTAGTGTGAAGTTAGTAGGCCATTTTATATATTTGGGTTTAGAGAATTTCGATCAGTTTGCAAACGAAGTGAGTGGGTTATAATAAAGTAGATGATGATAAATTATTCGCTTGCTAATTTACTATATGACATGCACTGTTATGGAATTATACCAGATATTTATAGACGAGTCAAGTTTTTATTTAATTTACACCCAAAAGAAACACTGCTTCTTATGAGATATTTTTACTCTCATGGTAATAGTGATAGAATGATAGTTGCGGCTAAGTTTTTAATTGAAAAAAAGATGATCACTCATATTGAATTAGACGCACTTAAAAATATGTATCACTACGCCATTAGCCATTTTATTTACCTCTATTCATTATACATGTCGGGAGATATTAAAGCCTTGGAAGAAATAAGGAAATTACTTTATAGCTCAAATATACTAGATAAAAGTGATCTTTTAAGGATTATGATCGAGGACAGTGATGAAAAAATTTTAGAAATGGTGAAAAAATATATACTTGAAAATCTTGAAAACAATAAATACGTGCATGAAATTTCTGTTCATTTTAATGACATACTCTGCGATATTTTTATAGACAAAAAAGTTGAGGCGATATCAACTGGAGACGCTTTATATGACTTAACACATTTGTTATCGCTGTATAAGAGTTCAGCCTGTGTAAAAGATTTGATTTGTTTGTATAAAAAAACCGCTGAAATAGAAAAAAAGCGTGATATCATAAAATACATGAGGAATTGCGTATCATATGAGGTAGTTTCTTTCCTTCTTGATATAATATATACCGATGAAGATATATCTAAAAGTCTAGTTTTTGATGCACTTGCACGGATTTATAATCAATCAATATATGATGAATATATCAACAAGAATTGTGAAGATAAAGCGGAAAGATTGAAAATTATAAACATCATAATGCAAAATAAAGAAAAATTAAAGCAGATAGCAATAGATACGTTAGATAAGAATCAATACAACGATCCTTTAGCTCTCTTCAATCTGTTGTTTTCTATTTGTGATTTTGAAAGGGACAAGGATTGTTTTGATAAAAATATATGGAATAGCGTGTTTTCATATAATAACGGCGAGATAATTTTTAGAATAATAACCCCAAAAATATTCAATAAAGAAAACTCAGTATTAATGTTAGAATATATGAAAACAGGTAAAGTTGAAATAATAGAAGAAATGTACAAAAAATGTCATGTATCTGAATTTTTTAATGGCAATATCTATTTATTTTTTAAGGAAAAATTAGATGAAATATTCTTAAATATGTTAGATGTGATGTTTGCTTACCATGTAGATTGTTTGTTAGATTATATGCCTTATATAGTAGAACATCGCAGATTAAAAGCTACAACAAAATTACACGCTCTTAGAATTGCCTCACGTATGAATGAAAAAAAAGTGGTAGAATTTCTAGAATCATACATAAATAAAAATCATGCCTATGGTGAGTGCCAATATTTTTTATTTTTATTATACGAGCTAGATAAAACTAAAAGCATAGAGACCGCTAAAAATATAATAAACACAGCCAGTATAAGCGAAAGAGACGAATTTGATCTTTTTTTATCGGTTTTTGTTATATTATTAAGTCAAAATGACGCTTCGTTGCTTGTGCCCATTTTTGATTTAATGATTAAGGAATGTAAATATCTAGAATCTTCTATGCGTTGCTTATTTCAAGATGTAGACAAGGAAACTGTTTTAAAATCACTGGCTTTTGTTTATAATAAGAATAAAGATATATCAGAGGTTTCTAAAATAATAAATAAATGTGGCTTGGATTTTATAGGGCCTCTGGATATATATAATTACATTTTACTTAACAGCAATGAAATGGGGGAATGTAATTCCATGTTTAAGCTAGTGAATAATATGAGCAAAGATATAACAAAAGGAAGCTTGTCTCAAGGAATTATTTTATAAGTATAAAAATATATCTTTTTCATAAATAACTCTATTTTAGCTTGTTTTATTATACATGCATTGAAAGATATATTGAAATATCATGATTTTATTACGCTTTTTCAGATGAAATTTAAAGTGCAATGATATTAGAATACATATACCGTTGAATTATAAAATATATAATAGTTCAGTACACTGAAGCATTTATATATTATATTTAACGGTTAATAATTTTTTAAATACCTCTGTGCTGTTATCAAGTCAAAATATTATGTAAAATCTTGGCGTGTACCTATATATCCGCAATTTAAGATATATTATGTATAATTTTAGATATTAATAGTAAATCATAGATATTTAAAAGGCGCGACAATTTTTGCGTAACCAGCATAAATAAACTATTCTTAATAATTTTATATATTTTATTGGAGCTCAATGAGATCGTTGCTCTAATAGTCTTATGTGTTAAATTTCAAATAAAAGTATGATGTAATCGCAACATTAGTGCGGAAAATATATAAACAAAGATAGTTTAAGAATAAATATATAATAAAATACACTGAGCAGTTGTATTAAAATATTATGGTTGCTTTATAGGGATAAAAACGTCTTATCTCTTTTCAGAGATAAGCTTATTGGATAATTGTATTAGTAATTATTCAACACAACCAGATATAATTCATAGGCAAACAGGTCTTGTGCTTTTTTAACAGTTAAGATCAAAATCTATGTGGTTCTAGAACGATTAAACCTAAATACTCGCGTAGTACATCTGGTAGCTAGTATAACCTTTATGCGCTGCTTCAAGAACTGTCACCTATTACAACTTTGTACAAATGACATGATTGACCTCTGCGTCTCCTCAAAACAGATCCAAAAAGAAGTTGAAATTGTTAACTAATCTATCGTAATCCATTGAAGCTTGATAAACATTGTCTCAAGCAGGTAGATCTTCAGTTTGTTAAACAAAATCTGAGTATTTCGTCACGATGGCCTAAAGCTGCATATCAATTAAAGCTTTAGGGCTATGATGCCATATCTTTAGAGTTTGATTTGCTACTGTTTATAAAGTTATTCAATTGCTAAACAGAGTATTTATCAAATAACTAAATAAAGTGAGACAATGCTCAACTTGGATGATGAAATTGCTGTGTCTTTTTATTATCGCCGAATGTGAAATAATAATCAAGATCATTCACAGGTTGTATATTAGTTGAGAGTTTTAGTCTCTGCTTAACCAAGATATCATCAATGACCCGTTTTATCTAGTTGACTATAGTTTATTTAATCCGCACAAGTGAAATATTAATTAAGCGGTTTGAACAAGCAACATCGGCCAACCCTGAAATTTATACAAATTTGTTTGTTGATTAGTTTATATATTCAAATCAGTTCATGTGCCTCAAGCTATTCGCTCACTTGCTATTCATGATTAATATTTTATATATTAAAAACATTGCCACTGCTACATGCGCTGACTTAGATGGATATATGATAATAAATAAAAATTCGTAATTTTACATCGAGAATTATATGTAACACAAACATTCTTTTATGCAAATTTTAAAAGGCCTATATAAATGAATTATTGATATAAATAATGCTGCATACGTGATATATATTTACTGCTTCGCTTGATTTATAGAAATCTATGCATTTAATAATATAACATATTTTTAAATCTTTAAATTTTCTATTTAAATAACAAATATATAATTATATTAAAACGTTGATTCAGAATAATAGTTTAAAATACTTGAAATAAAGGTAAAACAACACGGTTTTAATTAATGCGCTCGTTATTTATGAGTAACTTGCACAATAGTTGTTTAGAATATTAACAGGTGAAATATGAGCGATTTAAAAGTGCTAATAGACCATTTTATATTAGAAGAGAATATACACAATCATAACTATCGTGAAATGCTTGATTATATTAAAAAACATAAAGAATTATCAGAGATGATATTATTGGTATCAATTTTTAATAAATCAACTTCTGACCTAATCAAAGCACAGGCTCTAATTTACCTCGCAATGATCAATTCTGATAAATTGGAAGGGGTTTTATACTTATATGAAAAACATAAAACTCCAGTTATTCACACTGCAGCATACATCGCTAGATGTATATTGGTAAACAGCAACGAATATGCGGAGAAGATAATATATTATATAAATAAACCCGGCTTGATAGTTGCAGAATTGGTCCATCTATTTGATTTAGTTTTAGATGTATGTCATGGTATACATGATGCAATATATAATGAAATGAGACGTTTTCCTTCTTGCAATCATTTTATGATAAACAAATTTAGCATACATTTTTATCTTGTCATATGTGAAAAGATGGGGATATACGATGAAGAGGTATTTAATATAATAGATAGAAGAAATAGTATGCAGTGCGATATGGATTATGGAAGAAATTACGATTTAATACATCTATTCAAAAACAATAACAAAAAAGCTTTAAGATACATTTATAATTTAGTTTCGGAGGCGGTTTATATTCTAAGGAAAAAACGCTGCATGAATGATAAAATAAAATATCGCGATTGCCAAAAAATAACAACAGCGATATCTATTTTAGGTGAAGGTCAATTAGATGAGCTTTATTTCCTAGTAAACGAATTTCTTCTGAACGGAAAATTATACGGAAATATAAATGAAAGAAAGATAAAAGCAGCATTGGTATATTCAATCAATCAGATATTATTTTATTTCGATAAAACAGATAAACCTTTTCCTTCTGTTTGTTTTGGTATTTTACTGGAAAAATTGTTTCGTTTTGGATATATAGACTCTTGGATGATCAATGCATTAGTTTGTTACAAGAACGCTCTTGCTGTGCATAAAATTGTTGAGTGTGTGGAAACAATAGATTTAATGAGAGATATGTACAAAAAAGCAGTAGAAAAAAGAAATTATCTTTTAATCATCAAATTGGAGGAAAAAATTAGGAAAATTGATCCTGAGGGTAAATATATTCATGAAATTTATGATGAAATTATTTTCGATGATGAAAGAAAAGAGCTAATAGATAGATATAATACTCAATTATGTTTAGATTTTTATCTTCGTAGAATCTACGAAATAGAGGATGATAATATAGAGCTTAGGCTTATATCTTATCTTAATTTCTTTATATCAGCTTATCAAAAAGGAAGATATCCATATAGCTCGTATAAAAGCGTCGCGTATTGTTTAGCTCTATTAATATTAAAGAATGATCTAGAACAAAAAGATCTGATTAATAAGGTGTTAGACTGCTTTAGTCATGATAAAAATAATTTACCAAAATTTCTACTCCTATTGTTTTTAAATAATAACGAGGAATGGATTTCTCTTTTGTTTAAATACGCCGATAAATTACTAGAAAATCCAACTAGCGAAATATTTAATCTACTCAAGTTAATGGATGGTGATAAAATTTTAAAATGTATTATCCGCGCCGTTCAATATGCTGAGCATGATGATGAAATAAAAAAGATACTGGAAATGTCTAAAAATATATGGTCAAACTATGGTGCAAGAATTCTTTTTTATATCAATAGCTGCGATATGTTAGATGAGAATATGAAAAGAATAGCGCGCAAAATTATTAGTGGTATAGAAGATTTAGAGTATGAACACTATTATATATGACAACATAAAAATTTTTACAACAGCTTAGTATATAATTACTTATTTTATTTTACTTATTTATAAAATAAGATAAGAAGCTTGACCTATTATCTAGCAAAACTTAATTGCAAAGCCATAGATCAAACCCCTACTAACCATGTACCAATATCAGCACTTGTTGTTAATTTTTTTCACATCATAATTGGCAAGGATTTTCCTATCAATTATGTATGATTATCAAGCGCCATTTCGTAATTCAAGCATTATTTTGACTATGTAACCGGATATTTGGTATATACGATTTCAAGTGTCATCGTTGAGCTAAGTACATCACATGCAATGATCTTTATATTAACAATATGTTTTGTAATGAGGTAATATCATATAGAACTATCTATTTGATGATTTGTAAGTTGTAAGGGTAAGTCAAGCTGATAAGGTACACTGTATCCGGTATCATTGTTACCAGTATGTTAATGATAAATGTTGTTTGCCCCACTCATAAAATGAGTGGTCTGTTGTTTTGCGGCTATGAGATAGAACAAGCAAAGTACGATTACAGATTGACTCAATCCTTAGAGTTGATGATTATTTGGGAGTGAATAAAATTGGATACATGAAATGCCAAAAGATACATAAGCGAATCGGTGGTCAAACGAGGCAAAAATCACAGCAGCAGCCAGCGCTACCTGTGCAAGGCCTGCAATCATCATTTCACCCCTCAGGCCAACCCAATCAGCTACCCACATAGAATCCCGCGCCAAGCCGTCGAGATGTATCTAGATGGCCACAGCTTCCGACGCATCGGGCGCAATCTGCTTATCAAGTGCGCCGGTGAACATGTCTTGGCTGCCCCCATCCCACAGCCACCAACCGACGACTAACCCATCTTCGAGCTTGAGAGCAGTTCACATTCGTCGGGAGTAAAAAAATGCGACGATCTCGTCACGCATGTCGAGCGCCGGATGCGCTGCGTTATGAGCTGATAGATACTCTATCCCGCGATGAAGCGGTGTTGCAAGCGATGGTGGATTAAGGGTCACGCGCATTTTAGTATTGCATCGACGGCTTCAGTGGGTATGCCGCTTTGGACTAACGACTGGGGGTATCTCTGACTACGCAGAGCAAGTCGCAGACCTATTCGGTTGAAGCAAGTCTCGCCGAGTTGCGGGGGCTCTTGCTCGCTTAGGCCGGCGGGCGCGGTGCTTTTCGCGGTGTGTAGAGGAGCTACGACGGTCGGTTGCGTCCTTTGTGCAATGCAGGAATCGGCGGCATCCATTCAAGCAAGCGCATACGGGTTATCAGAGCTATTCGCGGGACTACGCAAGTATTTGGATTTAGGCACTCCCAAAGAGGTCAAAGAAGTGTTGCGTTTAAATGACGAAAGAGATCAGATAGGCTAGGACATTTTTTTACACCTATGCAATCCTTCGCCTTCTAATTTATGCAAAGCGACTCACGAATGATTTGCCCTGCTTACAACCGCATATTCCATTTCCATGTACGCTAGATCTCTTCATGAGCCTATCTCAATATGGCAAGCAACTATTTAATCTCCATGCAGATCTGGAAAGTCAGCCGTCTTGGGATTGGAAGCAGTTGAAACTAGAATATGAGAGAAACATGGACAAGGTCGTACATAGCCACGTACCTCATGTGACGCTGTATATCGGCAAGCATGAGGAAGAGGATTGTTTTACTCGACTGAGGGTAAATAAGATGACCCTAAAAAAACAACTGCTTGTGTGTTATAACAACTAGACAGAAATAAAAGATATTTCCGCTTTATGTCTAACTTGGAAGCCTGTAGGGATGTCTCCGCTGAACTGGATGGTGCATTACTATCGCGTAGAAACAAAGGTTGAGACTGGAAGAGGCATCGCGATTGTCTGGGAGGTGAATGAGCGCCTGCGTGAGCTTAACAATCCTAAGTGGATGGTAAATGCGTTAGGCAGTG
>JANWVL010000145.1 GCA_025056655.1 Candidatus Methylacidiphilales bacterium | reverse complement strand
CTCGCCGCAATAAAAGCCAACGTAAACAACGAAGGCCACAACCGCGTAAACCCCTGCGTCTGCGGCATCACCACCGCATACACCACCTCACACAACCCCGCCGCCACCACCCACCACCAAGGACTCACACCTTCCAGCATCCCACCACCCTACCAAAAAAAAGCCAAAACACCACCCACAAAATAGCCATCCCCACACATCCCAAAGCGCGATGAAGACGCCCCCCTCCTCATTGAGCAAAACCAAACTATCAAACTCACCCGACTCTAAAGAAAGAAGGCAGACGACCGACGTCAAAAACCAGCCCTTTCCGACTCCGAAAAGCAGTGAAAAAAAATACTAAGAGCGCCCTGTCCCTTCATAAGAGGTCCTACGGTGAAGAAATAATACGGTGAAAGGCCAGCCTTCTGATTTTCAGGACTAGGAAATGACAACAAACTACCACCTATTCCCCCGCTGCAGCATATTTTGAGACCGCTCGATGGCTTGCATCGCAGGGAAGAAGAGGACGGAATAGTGAAATGGTAGCGGCAAAAGAAGAAAATCAAGGAGTCAGAAGGCTTGCTGTAGATGAGTTTTTAGCAGACGTGGACTTGGTAACGGACGTAGACTTAGTGTCATTCTGAACAAAGCAAGCGATCCTTTGCATCGCCACAGATTGCTAGGCAGGCATGCAGGGACTTAGAAGGCGGGTTGGCAATTGGTTGGGGTGGAACTCCCAGATAGGGGTGCAACGATTGGGAGTGGGGGACTTGTGGGTCTATTGGGTCTGTTTGGGTAGAGAAGCAGCCAGCGGCACGTTTTTTTTTGAGCTGGAAGCGTGCTTCACGTTTTGGGGTTTAGTTTAATGTGAGATTATGAGGCTTGGTCTTTTCGGGTGGAGGCGGGTGAGAGGGTATGGGGTGTTGGTTTGCAGTGGTGGGGAGGTGTTCGTGCGGGCGCCAGTGGGCGGGGTGGTAGTCGTCGGCCGTGATGGCTTCGAGGAGGGCAGCGTAGATGGCGCGGGAGATGGCGTTTTGAAGGGCAGGGGGGATGGTGCTGGGGTCAAGAGGGACCGTGGTGCCGTCGTCGCTCAAGACGACGCCGGAGCCGTAGTCGGGGGTGGGAGAGGCGGTTGGAGGTGGCGGTTGAGGGGGGGCTTGGGGTGGGGGTGGATCTTTTTTCTCGATGGTGGAGTCTGGTGCGGGAGTGGGGCGGCTGGACGTGCGAGGATTGGATGGGCGCTCGGGGAGGGGCTCGACAGCAGAGGGAGGGGGACGCATGAGGGATTGGCGGCGTCGGAGGGGTGGTGGGGTGCGGTCAGGCTCGGGGAGGGAGTCGTCGAGGTCGGCTTGGTAGATGGATTCGGCGAGGAGGTTGCGGATGGCGGGGGAAAGGGCGAGGGAGAGGCTTGGGGGGAGTTCGTTGATGGATAGGGAGGTGGGGCGTAGGCCAAGGGAGATGGCAGAGTCGGGGTAGAGGAATTCTGAGGAGAGGGTGATGGTGTCGGTGTAGCTGGGGTAGATCCAGAGTTTGTTGGGGTCGTGGGCGAGGGTGTGGCGTTGGGGGTGGGGGAGTTCGGTGGTGAGGGGGGTGGGGGTGGGGGTGGGGGTGTTGTTGAGGCGAGGGGGTGAGGGGGGGCTGGAGAGGGCGAGGGCGGGGCTGGAGGATTGTTGGGAGGCGGATGGGGGTAGGCTGAAGGTGGGGTATTGGGAGCGGAAGTAGCTAGAGGAGCTGCTGGAGGCGGAGTGTTGGTGGTGGGAGAAGTTGCTTTGGGAGGAGGAGCTGGCGCGGCTGTGGGATTGGGAGCTGCTGGAGCGGGCTTCGCTGGAGAGGGGGCCGGATTGGGATTGGGAGTGGCTGTAGCGGGAGCTGAAGTGGGATGAGGAGGAGGAGCTGGCTTGGGAGATGGCGGAGGAGAAGAGGGAGCTGGAGCTTTGTGAGGAGCGGGAGAAGTCGCTGCGGAAGTGTTCGATACGGCTGGAGGAGCTGGAAGATGCGGAGGATGAGGAGGAGAGGGAGCTAGATCGGTGGTGGGAGCTAGAGGAGGAGTGGTGGCTGTTGGAGGCTTGGGCGTTGTCGTTTGAGTTGTGGGGGGGCGGGGGGTCTGAGGAGTTGTTGGGCGAGGGGGTGAGAAGGGAGGGTTTGAGGTGGATTTGTTTGGCGATCTTTGTTTTTCCGAGGGTGACGTTGTTTTCTTTGGCGGCGTGGATGTGGAGGTGGCCGCCGGATTCGATGGTGCCGTTGTTGGTGAGGGTGGCTTGGGCGAAGGCGGCTTCGTTGGCTTGGCCGATAGCGAGGGTGACGTTGCCGCCGGTGGAGAGAGGTGTGCCGACAGTGGCGGTGGGGTTTATGGTGATGTTGCCGTGGGAGGAGGCGAGGAGGTGGCCGTCTGCATGGATGGAGCGGTGGATGATGAGGTGGGGGATTTTGTTTTTTTCTGGGTCGGATTCGAGGATGAGGGTGAGGTTTTGCTTGGCTTTGATGGCGTGGGAGAGGTCGGTGTTGCCGATGTAGAGGCTTTTGCCGCCTTTTTGGGTGAAGTGGATGGAGCCTTGGGGGGCGAGTAGGGATTCGATGAAGATGAGGTCGTTGGGGTAGCCGGGGGCGTGGTTGAGGAGGCGGAGGTCGCCTTGGTTTTCGATGGTGGCTTGGATTTGGAGGGAGGCTTGGATGGGGAGGGGGTCGTTGGGGGTGGGGCCGTGGATGCCGCGATGGGCGGCGAGGTCGATGTAGTCGGCAAGGAGGAGAGGTGTGGTGGAGGAGTGTGTGGAGATGGTATCGTGAAGGGCTAGGGCGTTGATGGTGCCTTGGGGGTTGGGGACGGAGAGGGGGGCTTGGATGAGGATTTTAGCGGCGGTGAGATTGAGTTCACCGTGGGATTGGGTGATGGGTGCGAGGATGGAGAGGGTGCCTTGGCCGTTATCGTCGGAGTCTGCGGTGAGGTGGATGCCGAGGCTGAAGGAATTGGGAGCGGATTGGGTGATGGGAGCAAGGATGGAGAGGTCGTTGCCGGCGATGAGGGAGAGGCCGGAGGAGGTTTGCCAGGAGAGGGGGGCGCGGAGGGTGAGGTTGTTTTTGGCTTCGATGTGGACGGTGTTTTCTTTTAGGAGTGATTCGAGGGTGGAGGCGGAGAGGGTAGTGATGGAGGGATCTTCATCGGAGCTCCAGATGGGGTCTTGGGGATTGAGTCCGGGGGGATAGGTGGGTGGGATGTTGAGGATTTCGACGTCGAAGGGGTCAAGGAGGAGAAGGCCATGGTGGCCGCTTGGGGAGTGGGTGGAGACATGGCCGGAGAAGTCGAGGGAGCGCAGGCCTGAGATTTCGATGCGGCCGCCGTCGCCGGTTTCTGCGCCGAGGGCAAGGAGGGTGCCGTGGCAACGATTGGTGTGGTCAGCCCAGACGACGATCGTGCCGCCGTGTCCGGATTGGAGAGAGGAGGCATCGAGTAGGGCGCTTTTTTGGACTGTGATGTTGCGGGCGTGGGGTAGGGTGCGGTCGTTGCCTTGCCAAGAGCCGCCGACGCGGATGGTGCCACCGCCGGCTTGGCCGCGAGCGAGGAGGCGGGCGAGTGCGGTGAGCTCGATTTCGTCGGCGAGGATATCTATGAGGCCGCCGCGAACGGAGGTGGCGCGGCGGATTGGCGTGGAGTCGGTGGATGGAGCAGAGGCGTCGAGGGTGCCGGATTGGGTAATTTTATTGCGTGGGGAGAGGAGGTGGATTTCGCCGGATGGGGCGAGGAGTTGGCCTTGTTGGAGGATGGCTCCGTGTGGGGAATAGAGCCAGATGCGGCCGCCGCGGTTTTCTGTGCCTAGGGCAGTGATATGGGCTTGGGGATGGATGTGGATGGCATGAGCGTAGGGATTGCCGGAGGCGAGGATGGAGATGTCTTGGGCGGTGATGGAGCCAGAGATTTGGAGGTCTCCTTGGGTGGGGGTGGTGTTGATGCGGATGTAGGTGTGTGGCTGGGAGTCGGGGCGAACGAGGAGAGTGGCTTGGTCGGTAGAGGCGATTTGGACGTGGCCGTTGGGTGCTTGGATTGAGGCAGATTCGGCGATTTGGATGGATGGGGAGAGGAGGGTGAATGTTTCGCCGCTGGAGTGGATTTTTCCTAGAACGTGGATGGAAGAGGGGTTGAGACTTGTGAAGGAAAGGGGTTGTTCGTTTTGTAGGAAGTGATCGTTGGCGACATCTAAGGTGGAGAGGAGGCCTCCGTGGGTGAGAATGGTGCCGTTTGGGCCGACTAGGATACCGTTTGGGTTGATGAGGTATACGGATCCGTTGGAAGTGAGCAGGCCGTTAATTAGTGATGGGTAAGATCCTACGACGCGGTTTAGGTATATGGAGTCTGGGGAGGGTAGAGAGAAGTTGACTCGATATCCGTCGTGTATGTTAAAAGATTCCCACTGAGAAATAGTTTTATTGGAATGACTGACAATATTTAATTCTTTTTCTGTATAGGCAATAGTTGCTTCGCCATGGATGATTTGATGTCCTGTGGGAAGGGGTGATGCGTAGAGGGTAGGAAGAAAGTGAATTTGTAGTATGGGGACGAAGAAGAATAAGGGGATGTGGCGAAAGAAAATCTTGATAGGTTTAGATTTTGCAATCGCCATATCATGAGGCTTATACATAATAAAAGACGCAAAATCAAGTAAAAAAGCATATAAACGTAAAAACTTACATTTATATTTAAATTTTATGCACTTGTGTAAAAATTTTACGAGTTTGTATAGAGATGCAAAAAATGGACTCATGAGGGGGCACGGCAATGGATTAGCAGCACTACTGATACCAAGAATTAACTAGAAGTGTTTTTCTGAGCACAGAGAAGATATTCTTGGTTACCTTCTTTACCGAGTATGGGAGAAGGGATGACGCCGCGGATGTGGAAGGTGTTGAGGGAATGGATGAAGGTGGTGATCTCCGATATGATCCGATTGTGAACGGAGATGTCTTTTACAATACCGCCCTGACTCACCTCTTGGGGGCTGGCTTCGAATTGAGGTTTGATCAGGGTAACGATAGAGCCGCCGTTGCGGATGAGGGGTGGGAGTGTGGGCCAGATGAGTTTTTGAGAGATGAAGGAGACGTCCATTAGGATGACGTCAAAAGGTAAGAGTTGAGCTGGGAAAAGGGAAGGGGAGAGGAAGCGGGCATTGATTTTTTCTAGGATAGTGACGCGGGGATCTTGGCGGAGTTTCCAGGCGATTTGGTTGCGACCGACGTCGAGGGCGACGACGTGGGTGGCGCCGTGTTGGAGGGCGCAATCGGTGAAGCCGCCGGTTGAGGCGCCGATGTCGAGGACGCGGGTATTTGAGAGGTCGAGTTTGAAGTGGTCTAGGGCGGCTTCGAGTTTGTAACCGCCGCGGCTGACGTAGCGGTCGGGGGTGCGAAGGGTGAGAGAGTCGTGAGAGGAGCAGAGGTGGGAGGGTTTGGTGACGGGTTGGCCGTTGACGAGGACCTCGCCGGCGAGGATGTAGGCTTGAGCTTTTTCGCGTGACGGGGCGAGGCCGATTTCGCAGAGAAGGAGATCGAGGCGTTTTTTTGAGTGGGGTGATGAGGGCGGCATGTAGGTGGGATAGGGGTATTAATTTTACAATAGTGGGGCAAGTGGAGCGAGAGAAAGGAGGGCTTGCATTTGAGAATGATTCTCATTATGGTGAAGTGGATGAGATGGATTTTTTGTTTTCTGGTGGGTGCGATTATGTGGGCAGGGGTGTTAGCAGGGTGTTTTCGTGGTGGAGAAGGGGAGCGTGAGGGGGGCGCGGTGGATAAACGGTGGCGGATAGCATTGAAGGCGGATAAAAATCCGGAGAGTATGTTTGAGGTGAGGCAGGGGCTTGAGGTAGCGCTCAGGCAGATTGCAGGCCGTGAGGTGGAGGTGGTGGTGCCTACGGCTGGAGGAGTGGTGTTTGAGGGGTTAAGAAATGGGAGCCTGGATGCGGCTTATGTGAGTGCGTTGGAGTATTTGCAGGGCTCGCGAGAAGGCGGTGTGGTGGCGGAACTTGGGCAGGAGGTGAAGGGCAGGATGTTTTATGAGAGTGTATGGGTGGTGCGTGCGGATGCGAGTTATCGGAGTGTGGATGAATTGAGGGGGAAGCCGGTGTGTTTTGCTTCGAGAACGAGCACGTCAGGTTATCTGGTGCCGTTGGCGAATTTGGTGCAGACAGGCAGGTTGCGGTATGGGGGAAAGGCGGAGGAATTTTTCGGGGTGGGGAATGTGTATTTTGGAACGGGTTATGTGTCGGCGATCGAGCGGTTGTTAAACGGGCAGGTGGAAGCTGCGGCTGTCAGTGACTATGTAATGGAGGGGGATAAGCATTTGACGAAGGAGCAGAAAGAAAAGTTGCGGATATTGGCGCGACAGGGGCCCGTGCCGACGCATTTGATTGTAATGCGTGCGGGGTTGGCGGAGGAGGAGCGAGCTGCGCTGCGGGCAGCTTTGATGCGGTTGAATGAAGTAGAGTGGGTAGCGCTACGAGATCGAGCGTTTGCAGGAGCGCTCGTAGCAGTAGACGGAGAGGAACATGTGCGAAGTTTGCTGCAGATGCTGGAGATGATTGGGCAGAAGCCATGAGCAGTGATGGGAGGGACAGCGACGGGAGAGTGCATAATATTGGGAAGGGGAATGGGGATGTGTATCAGATTAGAGTAAAAAATGCGGGATGTAGGAGAGGGGGGCGGTGGTTGTTTCGCCATTTAAATTTAGAAATAAATCGAGGGACGTTCGTAGCAGTCGTGGGACCTTCTGGGGTTGGAAAGAGCAGTCTGATGCAGTGTCTTGCAGGAATGTTAGAACTGGATGAGGGGGAGATAGTCTATCAGGATGCCGTTGGAAGAGTGGAGAATCCGCTGGAGTATCGCGATCATGTGGGGATTGTGTTTCAGAATTTACAACTTGTGCCCCAGGCGACGGTGCTGGATAACGTAGCGGCGGGTGCGTTGCATCGCTGGCCTTGGTGGCGGACCTTGTGTGGGGTGCCGCGTTGTGAAAAGGAACGGGCTTTGAAAATAATTGAGACGCTTGGCTTAGAGGGGACGTTGTATAAGCGAGTCGGGGAAATTTCTGGTGGGGAACAGCAGCGGGTGGCTTTGGCACGCGCTATTTTGCATGATCCCGAGCTTTATTTGGCGGATGAACCTGTGGCGAACTTGGATGCGTATTTGACTGGGCGGGTGTTGGGGTATCTAAAGCAAGAAGCAGCAGAGCGCGGGCGATCGGTGTTTTGTGTGTTGCATCAGGCTGATTTAGTCACACGGTTTGCTGATCTTGCACTTAGTCTGGATCCAATTAATCCGGAGGGCTGGCATTTGAGGCAGGTGAGGGATAGAGTATGAAAAAAGAGGCGATCCGAGTTATCTACAACACACGACGTCAAACGTCCTTAAAACCTTGGTGGAAGAGGCTAACGGTGCTACACGGTGTGGGGTTGATATTTCTGATCATTTTTTTTACGTCGTTGTGGCAGATGCCGTATGACGAGAGGGCGACGGATTGGCTTGCGAACGTGGCAAGATTTGGCGCGAGGCTTTGGCCACCGGATTTTTCTATATGGCCGGAGTTTGTGACAGCCTTGGGAGAGACGATGCGTATTGCAGTGATTGCAACGATGGTGGCTTTTGTGTTGTCATTGCCGATAGCTCTTGGGGCCTCGAGGAACGTGGCTCCAATGTGGGTATCATTCACTTTGAGAATGTTTTTGAACGGGATTCGCACTGTGCCAAGCCTTTTGTGGGCGATCGTCGCAGTAGCAATATGGGGGATAACACCTTGGGCCGGTGTGGCGGCGTTGACAGTTTATTCGGTCGGCTACCTTGGAAAATTTTATTCTGACGCAATTGAGTCGGTGGATTTGTCTGTGGCTTATTCTCTGAGGGGAATGGGGGCGCATCCGATTCAAGCGCTGCAATACGGGTTGTGGCCTATGCTTAAACCTCTTCTTTGGAGTCAAGCATTGTGGATGTTGGAATACAACATTCGTTCTGCTTCAATTATCGGTTATGTCGGTGCTGGTGGACTTGGAATGCTTTTGAATGTGTATCAAGACTATTACCAATGGACGAAGGTTTCGGCCGTGTTAATTTTTCTCCTATTTCTCGTTATTCTTCTCGATGTGCTTGGAGAGTGGCTCCGCGGTAAAATGAATCTTCCTGTTCATCGCCGCTAGGATAACGAACCCGCCATCATCTATGCGCTCGGGGAGACTTGAACTCCCATGGGTTGCCCCACTAGAACCTGAATCTAGCGCGTCTGCCATTTCGCCACGAGCGCAACGTTAGAGTGTATAATAGGATGCCAACGCCACGCGTCAATCAGCCTTATGGCAGACGATTTGCCGAAGTGCCTCGTATAAACCAATCGCCACTGCATTCGATAAGTTGAGTGACCGCGCGTGATCATGAAACATTGGAATGTGCACCACGCGACCTATCCCTGATTTTAATAGCCGCGGCGGGATTCCTTTGCTCTCACGCCCAAAGATCAAGCAATCGTTTTTTTGAAACTTCACCGCCCACAATGACTCCGTCGGCACGGCATCTGTGTTTTCGATGAAAAAATAACGCCCCTTACAAACATCTGATTCAATAAACGCCTCCCACGAGCTCCAAAGGCGCCAATCCAGATGCTGCCAGTAATCTAACCCTGCGCGTGTCAACGCTCGATCGTCGAGCCTAAAACCGATCGGCTCAATCAAGTGCAGACGCGCTCCCGCAGCCATGCACAACCGCCCGATGTTGCCAGTATTCGGGGGAATCTCCGGTGCGATTAATACCACGTGCACCATATCGATAAGCAAAGTTTTTTTGACATTATCGCTTCTTTCAGCTTCATGATATGATTAATGCAATGAAAAAGTCCCACGGCATCCGAGTCGTGTTGCTCCTTGTGCTGTGCTTTTGTTTCGTCGGACTGGGCTATATGGGGTTTAAGATTTTTACCTCCAACCGAGTAGCAGAGACAACGGCGGAGCAGGAGGACTCTCGAGATTTTGAAACTTATCTCGTCAAAGAAGAACCTTGGCCGCCATTTTCCAATCAACGTCGGATAGCATTGCCGCTCATCTCTACGAATCGAGTCACTCTTTACCATCCTGGGGAAAACACCACCGTGAAGCTCATTTGTAAGACGGGCGATGTAGTGAAAGCAGGTGAGGTTGTAGCGGAGTTAGAAAACTCACAAGAGAAACACAAGCTCCGTGAAGCAGAAAAACGCTATGCGTTATTGCAGGCCACGCATGATCACGCCTCGGCAATCTACGCTGTCACTGGCAGTAACGCTCAAGTCCTGGATGCACTTCGAGAGCGATTGATTCAGGCCGAGACAGAGCTTATCCAGGCACGTCAAAAATATGCAGAGCGCTCGCTCGTTGCACCCATCGAGGGGGTTATAGATTATCATATTACAGACGGCGCCACACCCAAACCTCAACAACCGCTTTTAACGATTCACTCTGTGCGGACGCTGGGCGTCGAAATTCCGGAAAATTATTTTAGCCGGCAGCAGCTTGATCAACTTCCAGAGAAAAACATTGCGGTCTATCTTCCCGATGCTGATAACAAAGTCGCGTCTGCCTGCTTCACACTTTCTCCGACGGGGAAACTCATCTTGCACGTTCCAAATCCTGACGGGGTTTATCGTATCGGCGCGACAGCTGAAGTTCCTGTGGAAGCTCTTCCTCGGACACGGGAAATTGTCGCGCCGCTTCAAGCTTTGAGAAAAATCGATGATACTTACTACGCTTGGGTAAAGCTTACGAGCACGACCGAATCCCACAAAGGCGATCGTCAGTCGATTTTCATACGGCGCCCGATCAGGATCAAGAGCCAACAAGACAATCTCGTCGCTGTCGAGAGTGGTCTTGCTGCATATGAAGAAATTCTGAACGATCCTCCGCATGCAGGGGATCCAGAGTTCGGTAAAGAAGTCCTTACTTTTCGACAGGTCGCCTCCGAAGCGGAGTAGGGGATCATGAAAATCGGCATTTTTCTTCCGAATGCCACCTTTGATTTGCCGGGGGCGCCAGAAGTCGGAGGAATTGAGACGTTCGCTTTCACTATCGGTGAAGCATGGCAACAGCTCGGCCACGAAGTCGTTCTCTACGGTGGAAGACCTAAATACGGTCGTATCCATCGACGGACTTCACTTTCGCTACGGCTGCACGATTATGTTGAGACGCAGCATATCCCCGATCTCGGAACACGTTTTCAACGCCTTGTGCAGAGACTGCATTTTGGGTGGACGACGCGAAAGGAGTGGCTTCGGGAAAACTTCGACGTGATTTTGCTCTCGAAGCCTTTCGATTGGCCGCTGGCCGCCTATTGGAAGAAAAAGGCGACTCGTCGGCCGTTTATCGTCATGGGCTTTCATGGCGAAGACTATTTCTTCGGGTGCGAGAAGTTTTATCGATTTGTAGATGCAGCTTTTGCTGTGAGCGCACCGATTGCGGAGCGAGCGAAAAAAAAAATAGGCGTCAGACCGCCGTGTATTCCCAACCCCGTGGATACAGATTTCTTCTCACCCGCCGAGCCGTATATAAAAAGCTGTCACACCATTTTTGCATCAGGACGGCTTGTCGGATGGAAAGGCTACGATCGCCTTATCGAAGCGATGGCGTTTGTTCTAAAAAAACACGCGACCCTCTCGCTTCG
>JANWVL010000144.1 GCA_025056655.1 Candidatus Methylacidiphilales bacterium | reverse complement strand
CTCCGCTGAACTGGATGGTGCATTACTATCGCGTAGAAACAAAGGTTGAGACTGGAAGAGGCATCGCGATTGTCTGGGAGGTGAATGAGCGCCTGCGTGAGCTTAACAATCCTAAGTGGATGGTAAATGCGTTAGGCAGTGTGATCTCGGTATCATTTGAGACTGCTCGGCTACATCAAGAAATGGAGGAAGCAGTAGAAAAGTCCCTTAGCAATCTACAGACTTCAGGCTAGGACACTAGGCGAACTTTTAGAGGTGAATCTAGGTAGTTAAGACCTTAGATGAATCAGGCGCAATCAGCGTGGTGCAAGTGAGCAGGAATTCATGTCTATCAGCCTTTATTTCACAGTTACCAACTTTACGATTAATCCATCATCTTGGGCGATGATCTTTTCATATTTGCCGATAGTAAATAGCGCGTCTATTTCATCACGCAACTTGGCCAGTCATGTATGTTGCTTAATGAAGCGGTAGATATATATTCGGCAAGGGACTGATATCACAGATTATGACATATCATCGCCTAAAATATTTTCTTCACGTACCGATGGGTCATGAGGGTATTTGCTTTAGACTCTTAGGCGATAGGCCCTACTGTTTCTGGAAAAGGTTTGAATCTCTTCCGCTAATGTGATATTTGCCGATTTACAAGTTCTAGCTCACTTACCCCAACGGCGCGCAGCACTTTTCACTGTGTATGAGCAGTGCAGCTGATGAGCGACGATGATTGTCGGTTATCTTGGATCTATGCTGGAAATATGTGAGGCACGAGAGGGATTGATGGAAGGGTTATCTTCTAGGCTACGCCAGTATTGAAATTGAGGTGATTCTTGTTGATAATTTTATTAGTTTTCCATGTTCTTGGCGATATCGGCTAGGACTTCCGCATAACTTTCTTCTGCGTTTCCGATTTGTCTGTCTAGGTTGTTAGTTGTATCATTTATTTTCTCTGCATCTGATGTATCGAGCTTGCTAGATGATAAAATTCTTCCATTTTCTCTTAATATAAACTCCTTCATAGCATCATCGGCCCACTTTCTGAGAGGTTCAGGATCATAGGCATATCGTTGTATATAATCAAGAATTGTGTCATACTCATTATTTCTCAAAGACCTGACGTATTCTAAGAATTTTTCATTATCTAATGGCATAACTGATGTAGCAGTTACTATATATCCGGCCAGGGCACAATCGAAAGCATCTTGATAAGGTGTTACTGCCTCGCGAGGTACGAGTAAGCTTTGCACTAATCTAGTTAATTTATCCAATTCATTACCGATCAAACGATCAATGTAACTAATGTTGTCTTTTTTAGTTGAATCTATATTCTTATTTTCTTGTGAGGGCATTTTATCTTGGGCTAACCCATCGGGTATTAATGTAAGTGTATTACCATTATCCTCATTTTCTATTTTATACCAAATAGACATCCAATTATTATAATTATCAGCAGCACCGATAGTTTGTCTTTGTTCGGCTTGATAAGCCTGATCGCGATAGATAATATAGGCGTCTTTTATTTCAGAGTTTATTAACACATCACTGCCAAAATACCTCATTTCTTGTGTTTTTGCGTTATAGTCACTATTATTATAATTATCTTCCTGCACGACAATATTTGTATAGGTAGTATTAGATTCTTCCAATTGTTGAAGCGCAGTCTCACTCGCGATTTTTATTTGATTTGGTCTTTGATAGGCGTGTGTAATATGATTATGCTCTTCTGCGTGCAGGTCATGACTTAAGAAATGTGTTTGAAGGAGGGAATCGCCGGTATCTATGTATGCGCCGATCTCATATGCATATCTAAGCGCAGTTGCTTTCATGATATACAGAGGACTGATGCTGTTATAAATCGGATCATCAAAGCGAATAGCTATGACATCTCTTTCCGGCTCGTCGAAAACATATTTAATTTGCAGGGATAGAGCAAGAGCAGTTTGAGTGATTGGATGATTATATAAAAATTCCTCGTGTTCTGCTCTATCAATATATTCAACTAGTGCTGCATCCCCGCAAACTCTTCGGATTATAGAGATGGCAGGGAGGATTTGCGCGCTCAAAACTGATACCTGATCTATATCGTCATATTGAAATGTTCCGATCTCTTTACGAATCACATTATTTTCACAGCTTTCATCCTTATTAGCTCGTAATATTTTATGCCTCATAGCATGATCATGGGCAATATACAATTCCATCATATCCGCATTATCGCTAATGTGTTCTTTGTCATTTTTTGCATGATAATCTTTCTTTAGTTCAGGTGTATATTCCTCTATCACATTTTCTTTTGCGTGTTTCTTCATACGTTTGAAGATAACTGTGCTTATATTCGACGCCAGTAGAGCATCTCCTAGCGTCATAGCAGTATCTTCGAGTTCTTGAGTGTGTCTCCAGTGTTGATAAAGCAAAGAGATTGGGTTCTTATTTTCTGAATCGTTTTGTGTTGTGATAAAAATATTATAGATAGCATCCCATCCGGATTCATAGCCCATGGCTTGGCTATCGGCATCGAATGATCCGCCATACTTCCGATAGGCAGCAAGTGCAGACGAGAGAACTTTCAGATGTTTGATGGATCGTCCCTTTATATCGGGAGGATAATCTCCTGAAAATATTCCGTAGATATCTTCAGGTCCGTTATGATAGATATTTCGAGTGAGGGGATGATAAATAGCATTGATATACTGTGAGTGAAGTGCTTCTTTCACACGATCTTTTATGATTTCTTGATGAAAAGGCGAGATAACCCATATGTTATTGGTCGATTTGTCAGATTCTTCGCAGGCATGATCATCATCGGCAGCTTTTTTGTTGTAAATTGAATCATGATCTAGTGTTTCTTCATAATGACCTGAATCTGATGATCTCAGATGATCGGCGAAGGCATGAGCGATGAACGCTTTAAGATGCGCGCGCATGAAATTCAATTCACCCTGTATATTTAAAATCAATAAAGAAGATTTGAGTGCCAAAATGACGAAGACTACGGCTAGAGCGATGGCCATACTGATAAATCTTCTGAGGCCGCTCCAAGTTGGTGCACGCCCGAAGATCTCTGCATAATGATACAAACTATAATCAATAAAAGCATAAAATACGGCAAGGAGAAATATTAACAAGAGATAACGAAGATACGCGCGCATCCATGACATGAAAATGACTTCTCCACCCCCTCTAATGCATAAGAAATAGACGGCGACTGTGCCGAAGATATAGAGCATTACGCCGAAGACATCGCGCAAGAATCTGCCAATCATCAGTAGTACGATGATCGGATATTTGATGGCATCAGTGAAGATAATAAAAGGGAGAGGATCGTGTACGTCTCTAATGGATATAAGAGTGAGAAGAGGTTCAGCTATATCACATCGATAATGGATTGCACCTTGGCAAATGCGTTCGGCGATATCTTGTGTCAAGCTGTTAATGATTGAAATAAAGAATGGTAAGAGTTCGGCCAGAAGAATCACAAAGATAAGATAAATGCCTTGTTGTATAGCCCATGCCTTGCTGTAAGCGCTATTATTGAGATGTGCTTTCGCTAATCCGCTGATGACAGAAAATAGACCTATACCAAAGCAAAGGAGGCCGATAGTTTTTGCCATATCTCGTGTAAAACCGAGTATTCCGCTCAATCCAATGAATCGTTGATAATCAAAAAGCGATAATTTTAAGGCCATGCGAAATTCATTGATTAATAATTCTTTAGTCCACCGTGGATTAGCTGATTTATGTGCCTCTTTAGCGCCAAAGTCGATGACTACGTTATTGACAATAGATCTTGCGATACGAAAAAATTCCTGATTAGTGATTCTTCCACGATAGGCGATGGCTAAGCCGATGAGTCTGTCCAGACGAAATGTTTCTTCTACACCTTCACCGAATAGAATGGGCGGTGTATTATCAGGAGGATTTTGTTCATGAGGTGCGTCTCCGCCAGGCGGGGAGATATCGTTGTGAAGAGAGTTTGCAAAAGACGGGTTGATGCTTATAAAAAACGTATACAAAAAAATCAAAAACAGGATTATATTTTTTGTTTTATACATGTTACATTGAACCTGTTAGAATATTAATCATCGTTGGTATGAAGGCGACAAAGGCAAGTATAAACATCCCAGTTAGAATTGTTTTGGTCATTAATATAACTTGATTAGTATTGTCGTTCCTGAAATTTATCATCAGGACATATAAGCTTCGCACACTATCTAAAGAAATACCCAAATAAATAACCGCTGTGATAAGCAGTTGTAGGATATTGTATACAGAATTAATGAGTTCATTAAGCTTGGGGTTACCAACATTTATACCACCAGATAAGCCTAAGGTTTGCCCGACCAAATTCTTTATAAACTCTACAATATAAGGAGCCCCGGCTAAGATACCGACGACCATGCTTAACGAAAGCAGATTCATAATTAAATAAGATCTCATCAAGCTATCGTCGTATCTTACACGTGCTGAAATCACGAGATTAATTCCCATCAGGAGGAGAAATGTGACAGCCATATAGCCACCAAGATAATACGCAATGTCGCTGATATCTCTTATAATGGCGACTATCTTGTTGACTGCCTCTTGAATCTCTCCTCCTTGCTGTAAACGGCTTACATACAAGATCATATAACTCATTTTATACCATTCTGTCCTCCGAATCAATTACCAGGGGTAAATAAAACTGGATATATAAAATGCCCAAGAGACATAATTTAATCTGTGACCAAACTTCGCAAGAATAACTGCGTCCGCCAGTGCTGCCTGTGCAAGGCTTACGATCGACATTTCACCCATCAGCCTAACCCAATCTGCTACCCGCTTAAAATCCCGCGCCAAGCTATCGAGATGAATATAGATGCTCACTGCTTTCGACGCGTCGGGCGCAATTGGCGTGTCAAGTGCGCAATCGGTAGCCAACTGAGTCAAGTGCGCTTGTGAACGCGCCTTGGCTGCGCCTCCCCCCCCCCTCCATCCCACAGCCCCCAACCGACGACTAACCTATCGTCGAGTTCGATGAGCTGTTCACATTCGTCGGGAGTAAAAAATGCGACGATCTTATCACGTAGGTCGAGCGCTGGACGCGCTGCGTGATGAGCTGGTTGATACTCTATCCGGCGATGAAGCTGTGTTACAAGCAGTGATGGATCAAGTGTCACGAGTATTTCAGTATTACACAGACTGCTTCAATGGGTATGCCGCTTTGGACTACCGCGGCGACTGTCTCTAGTTGTGCCGAGCAAGTCGCAGACCTATTCGGTTGAAGCCAGTCTCGCTGACTTTCAGTTGATCTCGCTAGCTTAAGCCGACGAACGCGGTGCTTTTCGCGGCGTGTAGAGGAGCAATGGAGGTTGATTGCGTTCTTTATGCAATGTTAGGATCGGCGGTAACTATTCAAGCAAATGTGTTTGAGTTATAAGAGCTATTTTCGGGGCTATGTAAGTATTTCAATTGAGGACTCATAGTACGTGTTAAAATATTACATCCAAGAGGAGTGAACTATGAACACATTGGTAAACTCTACTTCCCCGGCTTCTACACCAATAGATTGCGGCAATCATAATAATAAGAGCAATCCCCAAAATAATATGTTTGAAGATACAGATCCCGAAATTGAGTACTATGACGAAGATCTATTTAGAGATTTGAAGAAATTATACGGCGAGGACTTTTACCACAATGAGGTAGATGACGACCACTGTGATCATGAGGATGAAGATTGGGAAGATGAAGATGAATAAATGGGGGGTATAACAATAAACAGGTGAATGATTGAAATTAGGATAAGGACAATAAGCTTAAGTAATATAAAGAATATGAGCTAGGCAACGATAAAGTTGTAATAAGATATACATGGATAGAAATTTAAGAATCTCTTTTATATCAAAATATTCTGATCTATAAACCGAGTAAGCTGATATAGTTCCTAAAAGCTTTCTAATTATAAGGAATAACCAAATCCAAGTAATTATGTAATCACGATGTGAGTGTAGATTGTTCGGTTGGTTGAAATTATTTTCTCACAATGTTCTCACCAATCCAATTAGCGTTTGATCTTGGTGCTCAGTGGGTTTTAGAAACTTTTCAATAAAATATTTTTAGGGCTAGGTTTTCATAAAATGAAAGAACGGTTTTGTGCTACTTAAAAGCCTGCGCTTAAATTGTCTTGGAGTCGGATTCGCCTTGACCCATGTTATATTGTTGACAAGTGTTCCATTGCACTGTTCCAGTGCTGCAGTGGCAAACCTGTAGGGCATTAGCAGTAGACTACCATTGTCTTACTTGTCGCCGATGTTGAATACGATGCTTCCTGTTGGCTTCACTACACGACACATTTCTTAAAAATACTCAAAAGGGCTTGGATATATTCATCAAGCGTTCTCTAATTGCCAATACCGCTGCGGTTGTATTCTCTTTGTTGGAAGTAGGGCGGAGAAGTGATTACTATGTTAATGCTTTTGAATGGAATCAGCTTAATCAGCTCTGCGCTATCTCCACAGGCAATCTCATTCCAAAACGGCGTCTCTATCACTCACTCCATAGAATAGCAAGCTACAGCTTGGTCTTTTAATTTTCTCATCTCGCAGACATGTCTAGATTCTGGAAATGATCTCTATTCTAGTAATTGCGATGGAGCGCTGATTCGATTATATAAGCACATACGTGACAGGTGAAATCTAGGGATTACTAGGTCTAAATACATATTCGTTTATGTCTTTTTTGGAAGTTTTACACACAAATTTTTATTTAATCCTCAATTAATATGCTGTAATCATATCCTCATGTTTTTGTGGTATAATGATGAAAGACAGATAAAATGACCGTGCTGCCTTTCCCTCTCCCTAAAAATAATACACAGACACGCCCGGTAGAAGATATCGGGCGAACACAAGAACTCGTCCCAATTGCATATATCCATAAAGATGCGGTTGTTTTGAAAGAAGAATATGGCTTGTTATGCGTAGGTCTACGCATTCATTCCTTGGATGATCGTTTAATAGATACAAGCTTTTTAATGAGCATTATGGAAAGTATTAGGAATATTTATAAGAACTTCTTCTGCGACTTCCAGATTTACATAGGCACACGCCAACAAGATTTAACGCCTATTATTCAGGAATACAAGGATATGGTGGCAGAATGGAACAAAAAATTACTCATGCTTGAGATTATTAAAACCCGATGTGGCGCTTTTGTAGAAAAGATATACACGCCTAATCAACAGGAAGACAAAAAAGATCCTCCCAATTTAGACGATATTTTTAACCAAATTATGGGTTTTCATCCTAAAGATCTATCTGGTGTTCCAGGGAGGATCGCCTCAGTTATTAATGCAGTGGTTTATAGAAAATACGAGGATGAATACGACAAAGAGATCATCCAGCAGGTTATTGAGAAAGAAACAGATGAATCTATAAAACTCGTCCACCATTATATAAAATTGATCTGCGTCCGTGGAGCGATGTTTGAGGAGATCAGACTAGGTCCAAGTGCCCCCATGCGTGATATTTTGGTTATTATTGTTAAATCATATAAGAATATCATCGGGAAATTGCAAATCGGTACAGAGGGACCCGTTGAGCGATGTTATGAGGAAGCAATCATGGCGCGTTCTCAATTTGCTCTTGGCTTGCGGTCAGCTGGCTTTAAATGTGAAGAAATCACTGCCGATGATTTAATCAAAACGACTCAAGACATGTATCAAAAATCGACAAACTGGCACATTGAGGCAGAAATCACAGATATGAATCAAAAGAAGCCATGGATATAAGATTGCATATATCCTTACAGACATTGGCCTTTTTAATTTTTGGCATAATAATGACTCATTTCCTTTATCAATATAATATCCTAGGCCTTGCAGTACCATCCAAGAGAAACACACTTCCTGCGCATCTCTTTGATTTAAAATTAGCCCCATTTCCTATATTCTCAATCTTTATTGTTATTAGCGCAATGATATCATATCATATGTTATTAAATAATCCTGAATATGCTATGATTTATATAGCAGCCTTCAGCCTAGCTTACGTGGATTTAATTTCTAGATATATTTACACGCCAAGAATTTGTTTCGTTTTATCGATAATTGCATTGATTTTCTGGGCAGTTTATTCTTATATTCACCATGATTTAGGTAATTTCACGAGGCTATTTTATGAAAAAGCGACCGTGTTTTTAATATTGACGGCCGTTCAGGACGGTTTGTTCTGGTTCACAAAATGGCGAGGAGCTCAGATCGGTGGCGGAGATCTTATTGTCTCTATTGTTTTCGCTCAACTCCTCTCGTCAAAAAATGATATCGTGCCTTATCTCTTTTCGTGGATCATCATCATCCTTATCGTATACGCAATGAATGCAATTAAAGAAAAGTCTTTTAATCCTAAAAGTAGACTTTATCCAGATGTAACAGCCCGTTGGCTTGCATTATTTCCGTTTCTATTCTTTGTTAAACAAATAATCTAATTTGGGGTGAGTTATCCTGATTATCACTCTTATGCTTTTGTACTGAATCGCTTATATTCCTAATCGGCGTATAATCAACAACGTTGTAGTACCAACGCTCACCTACCTTTTTTCTAATAATCTTGAATTTACCTATATCTCCTGTATTAATATCTTTATTTTCAGTATCTACAAACCTATGACAAGTCATTTCACCGCTGTCATCGATTAAAGTCAGTGTTTGATACGGATTATTATTCTTTGACTTTCGCCATTCTTGTGAAGCAACAAGAGCCACTACATAAAATGATGCGATGTTATTCTGTTCGTTAATAACATCTTCAATTCTTATTCTGATGGAAGATCTGCTCTGCAGTAAAGTGGTGAGTAGTGAATCCGGTACCTGAAGTGTAATTCCGATTAGCTCACGCTGTGCCCGCAGGCGACTGAGCAAAATATCCATATGATTGGCTTCAGATCCCATTTCTAAGTTAAGATACTTATCATAATCATGCAAAGAACTCAATGCGCCACTCATAATCAATGCCGATAGCACCCTTTTATTCGGCTTATAGCGAGTTACGAATTCATCACAATTCTTAAACGGAACATCGCCCCGCACCGCGCATATCTCCTCACCTGCTGATCTGACATACTTAATTGCACCTAAACCTACTCGTATTGCCTCTTTTTCTGCATGCTTGACAATGCAAAATTCGTGTTTAGAAGTATTGATGTTGGGAGGCAAAACTTCAATACCATGATTGAGGCAGTCTTTTAAAATCAAACCCACCTTTTCAACGTTTTCCATCTCTGAATTTAATAAAGAACACATGTATTCAATAGTATAGTAGGATTTAAGCCACATGGATTGGCAGGTTAAGCGTGCGAATGACGCGGCATGTGCCTTGTTGAAGCCATAATCTGCAAAACGCTCAATATCAGCCCAGATAGCATTTGCAGTATCTTTTGGGATATTTTTTTGGTTGGCACCTTGGATAAAACGTGAACGATAGGTGTCCATAGTAGCGCGATCCTTCTTGGAAATAGATTTTCTCAAAATATCTGCTTCCGATAAGCTAAAACCACCTACATCTTTAGCAATTCCCATCACCTGTTCCTGATAGACCATAATGCCGAAGGTTTCTCTTAAGATAGGTTCTAGAATTGGATGACGATAGAAAGGCTTTTCCCTTTTATGTAGACGATTGATATAACTATCAAGATATTGTAGTGGACCAGGTCTAAAGAGCGATAAAGCTGCGATAATGTTTTCGAAGTTCTGCGGTTTCATCTTCTTCAACATTTGTTTAAAGCCCTCGCCTTCCGATTGAAAAATGCCAACGACATCTCCTTTACCAAGATTTTCATAAACCTTTGGATCGTCATATGGCAATGTATCGAGATCAAAGCTGATTGAATGTCGAGCTCGGATCAAATCACAAGTGTTTCTTATAGTTCTTAACATAGTCAATCCAAGATAATCCATTTTTAATAAGCCCACATCTTCCAACCTTAACATGTCGTACTGAGTCATATGATTTAGATTTTTCTCCGCATCATTGCTTATCATTTCATACAGCGGTACATATTCTCTAAGAGGGCGATCTGCAATTACAATCCCTGCAGCGTGTGTGCTAAAGTGACTTGGTCTGCCCTGGATAATAAGAGCTGTTTCTATTAATTCATGCACCTGTGGGTCTGTATTATACAATTCAATTAGGTCTTTGTTTTCTTTCAATTCGTTTTGAATGAGCACTTCTCTGCCAGGTCTTATATAGATAAGATTACATACGTAATTGACCTTTTCTAGGGGGACCTCGAGTAATCTTCCGGCAGCACGGATAGCAGCTTTTGCTCCCAGTGTAGCAATAGCAATGATGCCACCGACATGATCTTGAGAATATCTTTCGACTGTATGATTAATTATCATAAAGCGTGTATCATCGGGAAAATCGATATCAATATCGGGCATACTGACACGCTGCGGATTAAGGAAACGTTCAAAAAACAAACCATGCCCTACAGGTTCCACACGAGTTAGACCTAATGCATAACTAACAATACTTCCTGCAGCACTGCCCCGCACATTCCAACCGATAGAATGATCATGTGCGAATTTAATGATGTCCCATACGATGAGCATATAATGATGGAAGTTGAGGCTACAAATAGTATCTATCTCGTGCCATAGTCTACGATGTAGATCGTCTATCGATGTATTTCTAGGTAATCTTGGTTGCATTTGTTTAGGGTGCGTTATACCCGCTGGCAAGTTGATAAAACACCAGGGAAGACATGGGCTATTATCATGGCTCCATCCTTTTTTATCTTTTTCTGATGGTATACCATAGCGTCGTTCAAAACCGAGTGTTACCAACTCTTTGAAGAATTGGTCTTCCTTCCCTATATATCTTTGATCAACCGGAGCTGAAGGAAGATGAAACTTTCTATCGAACTGTATCTCTTCTATTTTATTTACCACATCAACGGTTGTGTCAATTATTTGTGTGGTTGTATCAAGATTGAAGCATTTCGATAAAACATTGACCACCTCATAATACTCAAGCATATGTCTTTCATAAGTTGAAGCTTCCTCATAACAATCGATGATTGGCCAATTTTCCTGAAGACTATAGATAACTTTAAGGTGAGGTTGTTCTCCTGGTTCTAAATAATGGACATCAGATGTAAAGATGCAAGGGACACTATATCGCGAAGAAAGTTTATACAACATATTATTGAGTTGTAAAATATTATCATGATTATGAGTGCGTAAATCTAGATATAAACGGCCTTTGAAGATATTAAGATAATCATTGAGCAAGTGATCCATTCTTTGGCTGTCATCTGATAAAAGTGTTGCTCCAATCTCACTATCCCACCCCCCTGTAATACAAATTAAATCGTCGGATAAATCTTTCAATGCAGAAAATGGAAGATATTTATAATATGAAGCCTTTTGTGTGCCGACAATGCTTGATATATTCATTAAATTACGATATCCTCTGATATTTTGAGCTAAGAGGATAAGGCGATAAATATCTTGATTTGGTCTATCGTCTCTTTTAACATAAAATTCAGCACCAATGATTCCCTTTATCCCATTCTTTTTACATTCTGATATAAACTCAGGGATACCCGTCATTAGGTTTGTGTCAGTAAGAGCAAGAGCTTCGACGCCTATATCTTTAGCTTTTTTAACTAGATGAGATATTCCAGGTTTACCTTCGTTTAATGAGTAATAGGAATGTGTGTGTAGGTGGGCAAATCTCATAGATATATTTTATACCACGAATTATATAGTGTGAATTCAATCGTGTTACAATCTAGTTATATCTTAGTATTGCAAGAGCTACGTATATTATTAACAGCTCTGGCAAAAAATGTACCTATCTTTATAGACTAAAAATTTCGCGATTTTCTTGATCAGATGCAGTGCCTTATCCTTGCGCATATAATATATATGAGTAAGCATACAAAACAGTTGAGCAGTCGAGGGATGTCGTGATAGCAAATATTGTCTTAAGAGCTTCAAAAGATTATTCCAAAGAATTGTGTGAGGAACATGTTGCTGAACTTAAAGATTCTATCGTGTTACATGATGGCTCATGGCCATGGGTCAATGCTCCGTGCAATAAGAAATTAATTCTTTCCGATGAACTACATGATCTGATAGTTGAGTTGTTATCAAAAAATGACGGAAAACATGCCTATGATCCTCTCAAAATATTGATCAATAAAATAATAGAAAGTGAGCACATTGAAATAGATGATGAAAATAGAGATGATTTTAGTTATATTATAGTGATAGAAGAGAATAAGGACGGATGTTCATATTTAAAGACCTTGCATAATGCAAGAATAATTCCTCCCGATGTATCCACAAACATTAAAGCAATTGTGGTCCAGCATAAAAATGATATATATGCTGATGTAAACAAGGTGGGAAAAATTATATCTGTTATAAATGGAGAATCTCGCATCATTTGCCCTTATATTTTACCCCCTGCATCATCGTATATACCTGAAATTAATAAAAAGCAAATCGCGTATTCAGATAATTTTATCCTAGGTTTATTCTCTCATATCACTGAAACAACTGTTCGCTTCGAAGAATTATACGTATGTATGTCTACATTATTCAATCACTTGCCGCCGTTCTCAAAATCTCATTATATGAAGGGAAAATTGGGTGATATCGAATTTATTGCAACTGATCATGTTTTGACACTAAACGGTGTCTCTTACAAATTTAGTTGTGATCCAGGCTGCTACCCTGCCCCCCTAGTCATCCTCACCTGCGGATTGTACCTTATGGCAGCAGCAGAAGTCGCCCAGCTGGACCATGACGATTATTATTTACACGAAGCGCCAAATATCTCTCGTCCAATGAATGAGTATTTATCTATATGCCATGAGATCCGGCGCTATTATCCTCAAAATATGCACATAGTGCATGCATTCAGAGAATTCTCCTCACTTAAATCTTCGCAAATAAGGAAATTATTCAACGAGGATAGAGATATTTACAGGGTAAATTTAACGCAGTGCTGAAGCAATTAAATTTGTTTAATTCAATCCGTGTGAATAGTTTGGACGCAAAAAGCAGTAAATTCTCTGTGTTAACAAATAATACACCTCTTTCGATCATCCATTTATTATAAAAATAAAGAGATTGTTTTTGGGTATAAAATAAGGTTTTATAATTATGTGTAATTATTAATGAATAGCTTGATCTAACATAAAAGCAAACAACATTGTGCCATCGAATAGTGTAACAGTAAATAATCAGCCAAGAGACAATGATATTTTTAAGCTTGTACTGAAAACTAAAGTAAATGCGCATCTTAAACTACTATGCAGATGTCTTCTGTCATGACAACTAAGTCTCAGAGAGATTCTTTGGGTGTAGGTCCTACTACCAAATTGCAAAACACCTCAGACTGATTCAGCTGACGAAAGTTTGTGATTTTTGTGGCGTATTTAAAAATATTCAAGGCGTTGACAATCAATTATTATCCTTGTACAGTGCTGGAATCAGCAACAACTCTTAGTGCGATCGCATGCGAGTGATAAGAACTATTTGTGAGAGAACAGAAGAGTTTAGGTTTAAACACGTTTAACCATATACTGTTCATCGGCGTGCTGTTGGCATACTATCTTTTCTGCATCTTCCGATGTAGCCTATGGAGGAGGCATTGTCACGGCACATCACAACTAATCAGTCGCAGGGTTTGTGTTCACCTGTGCAAGCACACGCAGGCTGATATAGACTACCGAGACTGTGGTTATTTTGATTTGCATTCTACTGTTATAGCCAGACCTAATGTTAAATCAGACAAAAATGGCTTACCTCAGCATGTGGCGATCGGTTATGCACAAGAACACTTCTTCCTACCAGTTTTCACGATCTATGCTAAAGCTTGCCTAGCGAAGCGTCGTCTGCTTATTTTGTTACATCGTTTTGTCTGTTGCAAATGTGTAAGTTTGTGTTACGCTTGAGAATAGAATTGTAAATCTTTCCATCCTAGTTTAGACAGATACGTGCACTATGCACGATCGTGATACGGTAGCATCTTTATCATTTGATCGTATGAGCAAGCCATCCAATTTCATTCATTCGTATATCCATAATTATCGTGATACTTATTCGCAATCCGATAGCTCCCCTGATAAGCATTTCACATATTTTAGTCATTCTTTTATCCTCATATCCAATCAGGATATTAGAACAACTGTGTAAATGTAATTTGCGGGAGTACCTAAATCCAAATACTTGCGTAGTTCCGCGGATAGCTCTGATAACCCAGATGCGCTTGCTTGAAGGGATGCCACCGATTCCTGCATTGTACAAAGGATGCAACCGACCGCCGTAGCTCCTCCACACAATGCGAAAAGCACCGTGTCCGTCGGCCTAAGCGAGCAAGACCCCCCGCAACTCGGCGAGAGTTGCTTTAACTAAATAGGTCTACGAATTACCCGGCGCAACCAGAGACAGCTGCCACGGTAGTCTAAAGCAGCACACCCACTGAAGCCGTCGGTGCAATACTGAAATGCGCGTGGCCCTTGATCCATCACCGCCTGTAACACTGTTTCATCGCGGGATAGGGTATCTATCTGCTCATCACGCAGCGCGTCCGGCGTTCGACATGTGCGATGAGATCGTCGCATTTTTTACTCCCGACGAATGTGAACTGCCCACAAGCTCGACGACAGTACCGTCGTCGGTTGGGGCTGTGGGATGGAGGGGGGGGGGAGCAGCCAAGGCACGTTCACCGGCGCACTTGACCCAGGTGGCTACCGATTGCGCACTTGACACAAAGATTGCGCCAGATGCGTCGGAAGCAGTGGTCATCTAGATACATCTCGACGGCTTAGCGCGGGATTCTAGGCGGGTAGCCAATTGGGTTGGGCTGAGGGGTGAAATGACAATGGCAGGCTTTTCACATGTAGCGCTGGTTGATGCTACGATTCTGGCCTCGTTTGACCACCGATTTGCTTATGTCTCTTTTGGCACTTCATGTATCCAATTTTATTTACACCCCTAATTTACCAACGTGATGATGCTAATTGATCAGTGTTATCCGCGCTTTACCAACAATACCTTCTTGCACTAGGCAGAGTTGTGTTTTGTTTTCGGTTAAAGTGATGTTGGGATCATGATCAGATCTTCCTTCTATTTTATCAGGCGCTTGTGCTTGCCCCCTAAACTAAAAAGATCTTAAGGTTCTAGGGGCGGCTTATCGCTGCTCTTCTCATGGCCGAAATGCTATTCGCTCATACATGTAGGCATCTTTGCGTGCCGTTTTGCGCTATACATGTCTTTGATATGAGGCTTGACATGCACGCATTTTTCGATTATGATGTAGTTCAGTTGGTGGGTGTCTCCTCAACAGATATTCTTTTGCTAACCCACTCCCCTATATAACATAGGGGAGTGGGTCTTTTTATTGAAAAGATAAGAGCAATCGGTCAAGCGTTTTTTATTAACACCCATATGTAGGCATATATCAGCGCCAATAAATAAGATCAACCAGCCATGGTGCGCAATCATCTTACGCCCCCCTTTGCGAGATCTCCCTTTTCTACAACGCTTACGCATTAGGAATTTTAAGGTTCTGAGCAGAGCAAGCCAGTACCATGAGCAAGAAGTCGTCGCTGCGCGCCACGCGCATGCGCCTCGCTTTGATGGTGTGCCTCCTCTTGCTCCTCCTTTCTCCTCAACGTAAGGTTACCCACTCTCCAGAATACGCCACAACATCCCTCGCAATACAGCATAATTCTCTGCACTGTGCCCCGTGCGCACCCGACTGAGATCTTTGCCAAACACCACATCCAAGGCACAGTGCTGGCTGTTCTCAATCCGCTAGTAGACGCGCACCGCGCGCGCAAAGCGTCTGCCCCCCTGCTTCAAGCTAGTCGAAGCTCACCTGTTTACACTTGATCTCCATGCTGACGTTATCGTTCTATCCCAAAACGACCGTGTGTCCGCTTGTCGTGGCTGATCACCGTTTTTGTCCTGCTAATGACTGGACTGGCCAGTCAATGGCTGATCACCATCCCGGCCTATGCTCAGAAAAGCGAGCCACCGATCAGCGTCATCACGCGCCCCCACCTGGCCTATCCGAAATCGGCGATAATCGTCTTCAAGCCGTGACCAGAGTATGACGACTGCTTGACTGTGTCCGAGAAGCGCAGTGGCCTGCACGCTCGCAGTGCCTGGATGTCCCCGGTCGCTCTGTCGAGACACCCGTAGTTCAAGCTGATGCCAGAGTGGCCGTTTGTGCCGCAGCTTGGCATCTTCAGTAAAGATCACGAGGCAAACGCAGTCTGCTTCGCCCGGCTAGTCCGTCTACGCCGCTTATAGACAGCTTCATCGTGAACGGCACCAACAACAGAAGCTAGGCCAATAAAACCCAGAGCGCAGCGCTGCTGATAGCCAGTGGGATGCTGACCAATCTGTTCTCGTCAGCCAAACAGGCGCAACAGGGTGGATGTTTGTTTGACAAATCTTGCTGAGTCATCGGTGGTTATGGAGTGAATGCTGAAGATTACATTCTTTGTCTCACCGGTGCTGAGCTTCTGGCTGGTCATCACGCTGGCTGGCCTGTTCCCCCCTCCTCACTGACCAGCAACACTCGGTCAAAGTTGCTCTTAGTGGCTTTTATGTTCAATAATGTGCAGCCGTTCATCAATGCGCATCATCTGCCCAGCACACAGCCCGGCTTGGTAGTGCAATCAAATGATAAGCGAACCGTATCCACTTCGGTCATCTGCGTGCCCGGGGTAGTCATCGGTATCAACAGCAACCATAACATCATGAACCACTGAACAATGGTTTGCAACAACACCGGAAATAGCACTGGGTGTTTCCGCTGCTCAAACGAGAAACGGCTCGAAGTTGTCTGGCGTGACAGTTGCTAGCGTCGCTTATGGGTAGGCACCTAGGAACTCGCGGCGCGTCTTTGCCGGGATCGGGCGCGTGGCCCATTTGAATTCATAGCCGTGCAGCCGGCCACCGACCTCCGACCTCCTCCACGTAGTCAATCTCTTTCTGATCATAGGTGCGCCAGAAGTAGGCGTTCACCTGCCTGCCGCTCAGCGCATTCGCCTTGCGCCGCTCGATCATCAAGTAGTTCTCCCAGAGTTGACCAACATCGGCGCGCAGATGCAGCGGGTTGAAATTCTGAATCAGGCTGGTGCGGATTCCGTTGTCGAAGAAGTAGTAGCGCGCGCTCTTGGTGACCTCTTTGCGCAGGTTTCGCGAGAACCCTCCCAGCCGGAAGATGACGAATAGCTTCTCAAGCAGATCGAGGTATCGCTCCACCGTCGAGCGGCTCATGCCCAGGTTGGTGGCTAGCTCGGCAACCGAGACACCTTGCCCGATCTGAAAGGCGAGTAGGCGCAACAGCGCGACGACTTTGTCGGCATGGCGCACGTCCCCCTGCTCCAGCATGTTGCGGTAGAGATAAACGCCAGTAATCTCATTGTGCAGCCTTGCGCGCATGTCTGGGTTGGACTCGGTCGCCACTGTAGGATAGCTACCCCACACCAGCCAACGCTCCAATTGGCTGTGCGTCTCCAGCGCACTAAACGCGGCATGAATCTCGCCGTAGGCTAGCGGATACAGTGTCACTGTAAACATCTGGCCAGTGAGTGGCTCGTGAATTCGGTTAGCTAGGTCAAAGGATGCTGAGCCGATAGCCAAGAAGCGCGCCTGCGGGAAGCTATCCACGAGAATTTTCAGATTGAGGCCGATATCCGGCACACGCTGTGCTTCGTCAATCACCAACAGTTCGGCATCGCCCAGAACCTCACCTAGGCGCTGCCGGTTCTAGCTAGCTAGTGCTTCGCGGTAGATCAATTCATCAGCATTGACGAAGCTGCTGCGGCAGGGCATGTTGACAATCAGGTCTTTGGCCAAGGTGGTTTTGCCCACCTGCCGCGGGCCGTATAGTATCACGAGTTTGCCGGGCGGGAGCAATTCATAAATAAGCGCAAGTGTATGGCGCGGAATTTTTATAAATTCATTACATTCAACTTGCTGTTTTTGCCATAATTCCTATCCTGAAAACCGTAATTATTCTGACAATCGGGAGTAAATAAAATTTAATACATGAGGTGTCCAAAGAGACATAAGCAAATCGGGGTCAAACGAGGCAAGAATCACAGCAGCAGCAAGCGCTACCTGTGCAAGGCCTGCCATCGTCATTTCATTCCTCAGTCCAACCCAATCGGCTACCCGCCTAGAATCCCGCGCCAAGCCGTCGAGATGTATCTAGATGGCCACAGCTTCCGACGCATCGGGCACAATCGGCGCTTCAAGTGCGCAACCGGTAGCCAACTGGGTCAAGTGCGCCGGTGAA